>NZ_BAAHXD010000052.1:0-21118 GCF_054657115.1 Methyloparacoccus murrellii
CTAGGTGGCCTCTGTCATGCTTTCCAATATATTTATATGGCTTTCTTGTTCTGCTGAATCTATCGATATGGGTGCTGTGGCCGGGCTGGCACGCGGGCCCCTTGCCCCGGAACTCGCAGGGCGGCCTCCAGTCGTAGGTTTCCGCGGCCCGGCTGACCAGCGGTCGGGAGCCGGGAGGTTTCGGCACGGCCCGACGGGGGCGTTGCCGGCGCTGGCTTCGGCGCCGCTCCGGGGGAAACCCTGCGGTTTCCCGTATGCCCCCTGACCGGTCATGACCGGTCCCACGAGGTCAACGCCATGAAAGTCAGCCACATCATGTTCGCCAGTGTGATCGCCGCCGTGTTGGGCGACGTCCTGCTGCTCAGCCACAATCGCAGCGAGGAGGACGAGTGGGCGGTCTTCCGCGAGAGTCATCACTGCAAGCCGCTCGGCGTGACCGACGGCAGCAATCGCGCGGGCTATCAGTGCGACGATGGCCAGATCCATTATCGCTGGCGACAGATGCGCTGACCGGGCGGGCCGGGCGGCGCCGCCCGGTGTCATCAGTACCGGAACACGATCCGGGCGGGAAGTTCGCGGATGGTCGGCGGGCTTTGCGTGACGGGTACCGGGACGCCGTTGACCGTGATGGCCACCGGTCGCGAGGGCAGCGGCGGATCGACGACCAGGCCGTCCGCCGGCACCTCCAGCCCCGCCGCCACGGTCATGCGGGTCTCGCCGGGCGAGGCCTTGAGGTGGTAGCTCAGCCTGCCGAACGGCGTCCGCAAGCCGGTAATGCCCGATCCGCCCGGCGTCTCCAGCCAGGCACGCGGCAATCCGGCCGCCAGCACCAGGCGCCGGCCGGCCTCCTCGTAGGCGAACTGTGACAGGAAGGCCTGGATGAACTCCGCGCCCACCCAGGTGTGCGGCAGGTCGCCGATGAAATTGGCCGGCGCCGGGTCCCGCCATACCACCTCGGGCCACTGGTTCCAGGCCACCGGCCGGCGGCCGTCCAGCAGGGCGCGCAGCGTGCCCTGGGCGGCGTCGCGCTCGCCCAGCCTGACCATCGCCGAGACATTGCGGAATTCGTAGGGGGTATAGGCCTTCCACAGGGATTCCCCGCGGCTCCTGGCCTCCACCTCGGCGAAATAGCGCCGGAAGGTTGCCCTCAGCGTCGGCAGGAGCGCGGGCGAGGCCGTCAGGCCAAGCACCGGCGCGATCGCCGCGGAGGTCGGGTCGAGGTCGCCCAGTTCGGCGGCGCCCGGCAGGTAGTCGACCTTGAACCGTGCCTGCGTCAGTCCGATCGACTGCTCGACGTCCGCCCGCATGGCCTTGCCGATGTCGGCATAGCGGGCCGCCCGCCCGGCATCGCCCCGCTGGGCGGCGAGCCAGGCCGCGTCCTCGAATCCCCGCAAGGCCCAGAAATCGTCCCAATACGCGTGCACGGGATGCCCGATATAGCCCTCGCGGCTGGCCGATTCGGGCAGCAGTCCGAAGAAGCGCCTGGCCTCGCCCTGCGCATAGGCTGGCGCCAGCCGTTGCTGGCGCAGGGCGATCAGGTACTCGACGCTGCGCACGACGTTCGGCCACAGCCGCTCCAGGAACGGCCGGTCATGCGTGTAGCGGACATAGCTGGCGACGGTGTAGACGAATTCTCCGGCGCTGTCGTGCTCGATCATGCTGTCCGGCCCCCAGGGGTCGAGGCAGCAGGGAATGGCCCCGTCGGCGCCCTGGTAGCGGACGAATCCGTCGATGAATTCGCGCACCTCCGCGGCATGCCCCAGCGCCAGCAGCGCGGACGAGGTGACGGCGGCGTCGCGAATCCAGGTGCGGCCATAGCGCCGCGAGCCGGGCCGCAGCGCCGGGCCATCGCGGTTGACGAGGATATGGGCCAGTGTCGAGCGCAGGGCCCGGACCCCGTCCTCGGCGGATGGCGGCACCTGGAATTGCACCCGGTCCACCTGCGCCGCCCAGCCGGCCAGCACCCTGTCGCGGGCCCGCGTCCAGAATCCGGCCGCCTTGCCGGCATCGGCAAGCCGGCGTGCCGCGCCGGCCTCCTCCCGGGCGGGCAGGGCCAGGACCAACGCCCGCTTGCCGCCCGGCGGCAGGGATATGTGATAGCGCAGCGCGCCGCTGGCCTTGCCGGCGGCATCGTCCACCGCGGTGGTTGCAGGAACCTGGTCGCGCGCCAGCAGGCTGGTCAGCGGCGCCTCGTCGAACCCCAGCACGCCGACCCGGTCGGGCGGGGCCAGCGGGATGACCGCCGGGTGGCCATCGACCCACAGGCAGCCGTTCCGGTAGCGCAGGCGGTGGATCGACGACACCCCGCCGGCGGTGTGGGTGGCCTGCCAGGGCGGGTTGACCAGGAACGGCCGGACGGCCAGGAACAGGCTGGCCTCCAGCGGCCGTTGCCCGTGGTTCTCGACCTCGTAGCGGGCCAGCAGGTCTTCCGGACTGTCGCTGCCGGCCAGGGCGGTGACGGTCACGGTCACCTCGCCCTGGGTGAGACGCACCGACGGGACCGGCAGATCGCCACGCGCCAGCGAGGGCGTGCTCTGGGCGTCGGCCCAGGTGTGCAGCCGGCCATCGAAATACAGGAAGGGTTCGATGGTGAAGGCACCCTCGTCGGTTTCCAGCTGGCCGTCGACGCTGAGCAGGGCCTCCCGCCGCGCGCCCGCGCGTTCGCTGCCGGCACTGCCGGCGATTGTCCAGTAGCTCTGCTCGCCGAGCAGATAGCGCGGGTAGCGTCCCCGTTCCGCATCCCGGGCGATGCGTTCGAACAGCGGTGTCGAACTGGCGCTGAAGGCGAGCGGGGCGACCTCCAGGCGGCGCAGCCCGAAGCCCTGCCCGCGATGGCTGCGGAGCAGGCGCAGCCTGAGGAAACGCGATTCCGATTCCGGCAGCGGCAGGTAGTCGCGGCCGCCGTTGCCGTGGGTGACGGTATAGGCCGGCTCCCACTGTCTGCCGTCGTCCGAGCGCTCCACCACGTAATGGCTCGCGTAGTCGTCCGCGTCCCAGTCCAGGACCAGGCCACCGTATTCGCGGGGCGCGGCGAAATCCAGCTGGAGCCATTGTGGGCGTCGGCCCGGGGCGCTGTGCCAGCCCGGTCCGTCGGCGCTCGCCAGCAGCCGGTCGGCGGACCGGTCGGGCAGCGCGCTCGAGGCCTTGACCGCCATGGCGCCCGTGTCGGGGCGGTCCGGCGGGCGCGGCTCCAGGCCCAGATCGTCGATCCAGATCGAGCCGCGGCTGCCCGCGCCCCGGCCGATCACGAACTCGACGAGGCCCAATGCCTGCGGCTTGCCGCCGGCCGCCGGACCCCAGCCGAACGCGAACTGCCGCTGCTTGACGCGGATCGTCCGCCAGGCCGGCGGAACCCGGAACTCGGGGTGCTCGTAGCGCCAGACATTCTGCCCGGAGGCGTCGACCAAGCGCACTTCCAGCGGCTGCGTCGCCGTGCCCCGCAGGCGGAACGTCACCGCGTAATTGTCCGGCAGGGTCAGCGGCAGATGTCTGTGGACGATGATCTCGCCGCCACCCTGGGTGAAATCGAAATCGACGCGCATCGACGAGCCCTGCCGGTCCCGTTCCCGGGCGATCGCCGCCCTGGCTTTGCCGGCCGGGATGGTGGCCCATTCGGCGACACTGTCGAAACTGTCGACGAAACTGTCGAGCCGCTGCGCCGTATCCGCCGCGTGGGCGCCGGCCGGCAGGGCGATGAGCAGGAGCGCCAGCACCTTCATGGGTGATCCCGGCGCTGCCGCCAGCGCACGCATGCCTTGCGGGTTTCCTCGGCGGCCAGAAACAGCCACGGCGTCGCCAGTACCGGCAGCCACTGGGCCGGCGCCAGTGCCCGCTGGCCGAGCACGGCGGCAATCGGCGGCAGGTAGACGAAGGCCAGCAGCAGGAGCAGTCCGACCGCCACCGCCGCCAGCAGCAGGCGATTCGCGAGCGGCCCGATGCGGAACAGGGAGGCCGGATTCGACCGGCACGCGAAGGCATTCGCCATCTGCATGACGACGATGGCGGCGAACACCAGTGTCGACAACAGCGCCAGATCCGGACCTTGCATCGGCCATGGCATCCGCGGCCAGTCGAGGAACAGCCAGGCGCCCAGCGGCAGCATGGCCATCGACAGCAGCGCCTCGATCGGCCCGAGGAAGCCGAAGGCGCGCCCGAGCAGCCGGTAGTCCAGCAGGCGGGCGTCCCGCGCCCGCGGCGGACGACGCATGGCAGAGGGTTCCGGCCGCTCGGCGCCGAGCGCGAGCGCGGGCAGCAGATCGGTGCCGATGTCCAGGGCCAGTACCTGCAGGACCGAGATCATCAGCGGAATCTCGCCGCCGGAGAGGGCCCAGACGACAAAGGGTGCGAGTTCGGCGACATTGTCCGTGAGATGGTAGGTGAGAAAGCGCTTGATATTGTCGAAGGCGGCGCGGCCTTCCTCAACCGATTCGACGATATGGGCGAAATTGTCGTCGAGCAATACCAGGTCGGCGGCCTCGCGGGCGACATCGGTGCCGCCCTTGCCCATGGCCACGCCGATATCGGCCTGACGCAGGGCGGGGGCATCGTTGACACCGTCGCCGGTCATCGCCACCACCTCGCCGAGATCCTGCAGGACCCGGGCGATGCGCAGCTTGTCCTCCGGCGCCACGCGCGCCAGCACCGGCGGTTCGCCGGCCAGCAGCCGGGCCAGGTCCGCGTCCTCGGCGGGGAGTTCGCTGCCGAGCAGGACCTGCCCGGCCGGAATGCCGGCCTCCCGCGCCACCGCCAGCGCGGTGGCCGGGTGGTCCCCGGTGATCATGACGATCCGGATGCCGGCGGCGCGCGCCTTGTCGATGGCGTCCGGCACCTCGGGGCGCACCGGGTCCGCCATGCCGACCAGACCGGCGAAGACCATGTCCAGCTCCGCCTCGGCGGCCGTTTCCGGCAGCTTGCCGGGGGCCATCTCGCGCCGGGCGAAGGCCAGCACCCGCAGGCCCTGCTGCGCCAGGCCATCGACCTCGGCCATGATCCCCGCGCGCGCCGCCTCGTCCAGGGGCGCGCCGTTTCCAAGCCCGCGGCAGAGCGGCAGGATGGCTTCGGGAGAGCCCTTGGCCAGGACCTCGTAGGCGCCGCTGGCCAGGTGGTGCACGGTGCTCATGCGCTGGCGCGCCGACTCGAACGGAAATTCGCGCAGCCGGGGCATGCGTCTTTCCATGTCCTGGCGTTCCACGCCGCCTTTCCGGGCCAGGACCAGCAGGGCGCCCTCGGTCGGATCGCCGACACAGCGCCAGCGGCCGTTGACCGGCTCGACGCGGGTGTCGCCGCACAGCGCGGAGGCCAGCAGCAGCGGTCGCAGGTCGGCGCGCTCGCCATCGTTCAGCGGCCGTCCCGCCGCGCTCAGGATGGCGCCGCCGGGCTCGTAGCCGGAACCGGTGGTGCGGAACCTCTGCCCGGGAATGATCGCTTCCCGGGCGGTCATCTCGTTGCGGGTGACGGTGCCGGTCTTGTCGGTGCAGATCACCGTGGTCGAGCCGAGGGTCTCGACCGACTCCAGGCGGCGCACCAGCGCGCCGCGCCTGGCCATCCGGGTGGCGCTCATGGCCAGCGACAGGGACAGCGTCGGCAACAGTCCTTCGGGCACCAGGGCCACGATGACGCCGATCGAGAACAGGATGCCGTCATGAACCGGCGTGCCCAGGGAAATCGCCACGCCGAAAAAGATCAGGCCGGTTGCGATCGCCAGGCCGGCAATCAGGCGCACGGCCCGGTTGAGCTGCTTCCTCAGCGGGGTTGGCCGTTCGGCGATCTGCCCGGTGAGGGCCGAGATGCCGCCCAGCCGGGTGGCCGCCCCCGTGGCCACTACGATTGCCGTGGCCGACCCGGAGGTGACGAAGGTGCCGGCGAAGACGACATTGCCTGCCTGCAGGGTGTCGGCCGGCGCCGTCGTCAGCGCTCCGGCGGTCCTGGGCAGCGGTTCCGACTCGCCGGTCAGGGTGGACATGTCGACCTTGAGTTCGGATGAGCGCAGCACCCGGGCGTCGGCCGAGATGCGGTCGCCCTCCTTCAGCAGGAGGATGTCGCCCGGCACCAGCTCGGTCGCCGGAAGGGTGAGCTTGCGGCCGGCGCGGCGGATCGTGGCCTGGTCCGGCACCAGCGCGGCCAGCGCCACGGCGGCGCGCTCGGCGCGGTATTCCTGCACGAAGCTGAAGGCCCCGTTGACGAGGATGACGACAATGATGGCGATGCCCAGCTGCGGCATGCCGCCCAGGAAGCACAGCAGGGCCGCGGCCCAGAGCATCAGCGCGAAGAAGTGCACCATCTGGTCGAGCAGCTTCCGGGCCAGGCCCGGGCCGTGGTGCTCGGGCAGCCGGTTGGGGCCAAGGCGGCGCAGGCGGTCGGCGGCCGCCTCGCCGGAAAGTCCGGCCCGCGACGCGCGCAACTGGGCTATGACCGCCTCGTCGGTGGCCATGGCCGCTTGCAGCAGCGACAATTGCTGGCGTGAAGGATCGTCGGCCATGGGGTGTCTCCGATGCCGCCTGGACGTCAACCTGCCGAAGGACCGGCAGAACCGCTGGGCGGCGTCCCGTTGCCGCCGCGTGCCGATAGTTATGGACCCGACCCGGCCTCGGCGCAACGGGTCCGCTACCCGGCTCCCGACACCAACTCCAACTCCGCATCCATGAATCCGTCAATCGAAAAGCTCAAGAACCTGCTGGCCGGTCCCGATCTGCTGACGATGCCCTGCTGTTTCGACGGCCTGTCGGCGCGGCTGGTCGAGCAGGCCGGTTTCCCACTGACCTTCATGAGCGGCTTCGCCGTGTCGGCGGCCCGCCTGGCCCGCCCCGATACCGGCCTGATCTCCTATGGCGAGATGCTGGATCAGGGGCGCGCCATCCTCGAGGCGGTCGGCATTCCGGTCATCGGCGACGGGGACACCGGTTACGGCAATGTCGCCAACGTCCGGCGCACCGTCGAGGGCTACGCCCGCGCCGGCTTTGCCGGGATCATGATCGAGGACCAGGTGGCGCCCAAGCGATGCGGCCACACCCGGGGGAAGGCGGTCGTCGAGCGCGCCGAGGCCTGCGCCCGCATCCGGGCCGCCGTGCAGACCCGCGACAGCGGCGCCGGGATTCTCGTCATGGCGCGCACCGATGCCCGCGCCACGGAGGGTTTTGCCGAGGCCCTCTGGCGCATGCAAGCGTTCGCCGATCTGGGTGCCGACATCCTGTTTCTCGAGGCGCCGCAGGACGAGGCCGAAATGGAACGCTTCTGCAACTCGGTGCCGGGCCCCAAGATGGCGAACATGCTGGAGGAGGGCGTCACGCCCATTTTGCCGCCGGCGCGGCTGGCCGAGCTGGGCTACAGCATCGCCGCCTATCCCCTGACCCTGCTGGCCACCGCCGTATATGCGATGCGCGTGGCCCTGGCCGATCTGGCCGCCGGCCGCACCCCCGAGCGCCGGGTCGACTTCGGGACCCTCCGCGACATCGTCGGCTTCGACGCCCATGACGACTGGCTGGCGTCATTCGACCGGCGGTGACGCCAAGGGGCGGGTGAGCCAGCGCTGAGACCGCCGGGAACCCCGGAAACCCCGGAAACCCTGCGGCCGGGTCAAGGCCCATCGCACAGCTGCCGCAGGCGCGGGAACAGCACTTCGTTCTCCAGGTAGATGTGGTGCATCAGGTGGGTTTCCAGCTCCTCGAGGGCCTGGAACGCGATGCGGTAGGTCGAGCAAGCATCGGTGGGCGGGGTGAAATCGGCGCTGAGTTCGCGAAGCTGCCGCAGCAGGGCGCCAAGGGCCTTGTGCTCGCGCCGGTTTCTGTCGATCAGTTCGCCGATCGACGCGAAGTCGGCCGGCGACGGCATGGCCTGTTCCGGCGCGGGGTGGTGCAGCGCCTTGATGCAGGGGAGCAGGATGTCTTCCTCCTGGAGCAGGTGCGATGCCAGGATCGCCTGCAGTTCGGCGAAGCCGTCGGCCAGCGGTTGCAGCTCCGGATGGGCGCCACCGTGCTGGGCGAGTACCTTGCCCAGAAGGGTCTGAATGCGGGGCAGTCTGGCCCGGGTGAAGCGATGGTGCCGGCCCGAGATGAAGCCGGCCTGTTCGGTCACCGTCTGTTGCTCGGGTGCCAGCAGGCTTTCGCCTTGCGCCCGCACCAGGGCGCCGAAGACGTCGTCCAGGTCGAGCTGGTTTCGCCGGCACGCTTCCGCCAGCGTCTGTTCGCCCATGCAGCAGGCATCGAGGCGATAGGTTTCCAGCACCCTGGCGGCGGCGGAACCGGACAGGGCGATGTCTCTGAGCGTCATGGCGGTGTTGATGGTCATGGCGTGGCTGTCTGCGGTGGTGGGACGGTCGGGCAACCCGGCCGGCATTGTATGCGGCATGCCGGTGGCATCGGCCGTGGAGACGATGGCAGCGAATCGGGGGAGTGTCTCCGCCCGGTCGCCCGGGCCCCTAGGCGTCCTGCCGGCGCCATTGCTCATGTCCGTGGGCAAGGGCTTTTTAATAATTTCGAAATGGGAGAGACTAGCAATATTTGATGAGCAATCATAAATACAGTTTTTCGACCGTATTTGTGATCCGATATTTCCTGCCGGCAGGACCATTGTCCGCCGCGATTTCCGGCTGCCTGCAAGCCAGCAACCCCTTGGCCGGATTTGGCCTGTCGGGGCCGCGGGACAGGGAATTTCCGGGCCGCGGGCGTGTCTGCACGCCACTTTGGGCCGCATGCGAAAGGGTTTCTCCCGGTAGGTGGTTCCCTGCCGCAGGCCCGGTACCGGACGCCGTGGCCGGGTCGGGCCCAGGTTCCCGGGATATGTCGCCCTCTCTTGTGCCACCTGATCGTATTTCCGCGCCGCCATGACGATCCTTGAGCAGCTCCGCTTGGCGATGGCCTATGTGGGGCTTGGGGCCATCGGGCTGATGCTGGCGATAGCCCCCGGGTATGCCAGCCCGATATTTCCCGCCGCCGGCCTGGCGCTGGCCGCCGTGCTCAATCATGGCCGATCCGCCCTGCCGGCGCTATGGCTGGGGTCCTTTGTCCTGAATCTGGCGCACACCGTCATCCATGGTGTCCTCGACCCGGCCAGCACCTGGGCGGCGGCCATCATCGCCCTCGGGTCATCTATGCAGGCCTGGTCGGGCAGCCTGCTCGTGCGCCACGGGCTGGGCACGGCCTGGCGGCGGCTCGAAACCGAGCGGGATACGCTCCGGTTCCTGTTCTTCGGTGGCTTCCTGGCCTGCACCATTGCCGCCTCCATCAACGCCCCGGCACTCCTTGCCATCGGCATCATCCACAGGGCCCAGTTCGCCTTTACCTGGTGGAACTGGTATGTCGGCGATTTGCTGGGTGTCCTGATCTTTGCGCCGCTGACCATCTGTTTTGTCTGCTCCCGGGAAACCTTATGGCGCGAACGCTGCAAGAAAATGGCCGCCCCGGTGATCCTGACGCTTGGGCTGACGGCACTGGCCTTCATGGGGGTTGCCCGATGGGAGGAATTGATCCAGAGGCAAAACCTCGAGAGCGACGGGGAAAAAATCGCCAAGCATATTGCCGACCGGCTGGTCACCCACCGGGAGGTCCTGGCATCCCTGAATCATTTCATCCAGGCGCGGCCGGATTTCACCTTCCAGGAATTCGAAACGTTTACCCGGGTAACCCTGCGGGACAATCCGGATATCTTTGCCCTCAGCGTCAACGATCTGGTGCCCGACGGGCAGCGGGCCGCCTACGAGCGGGCGATGAGCGAGCTGTCACCCCTGGGGGCCTTCCGTATCACCGACCGGGACAGCCGCAAGCAGCCGATTCCTTCGGCCCATCGCCTGTTTCATGTGGTCGTCCGCTACATCGTGCCGCTGGCCGGCAACCATGAGGCGGTCGGCTTCGATATCAATTCCGAGCCCATCCGCCAGGACGCCATCGCGCGGGCCATGGCCAGCGGCAGGATGGCGGTCACCGCGCCCATCCGCCTGGTGCAGGAAAAACAGTCGCGGGTTGGCGTGCTCGAGCTCGACCCCATCCTCGAACATCCCCTGTCCGGGATCCGGGGCGTTGCCGACGTGCGCCGTTTCGCGGTCTCCGTGGTCAAGGTCGACCAGATGCTCGAGATCGCCACGCGCGGCCTGGTGCCGGAGGGCCTGTCGTTCCGGGTGACCGATGCCCGCGAGGCCGGCCCCCATGGCCTGTTGTACCGGTCCGCCGCGACCGGGGACGCGGCGACGCCCGCGGATGTCCGGCACCGGGATGCCCCGGAATGGACGACATCCCTGCACATGGCCGACCGCGAGTGGCTGCTCACGGTCGCCGCCGACGAAGCCTATCGACAGCACCAGCGCCCCTGGCTGGCCTGGGCCGTGGGCGTGGTCGGCTTGCTGTTTACCGCGCTTTTGCAGATTCTGCTCCTGGGCATGACGGGCCGGGCGGCGCTGATCCGGCAGCAGAACGACATCCTGCAGGCCAGCCAGGCGCAACGGCTGCTGGCCGAGCAGAAGCTGCAAGCCCTGAACAGCCGGCTCGAGCAGCGCGTGGCGGCGCGCACCGAGGCCCTGGCCCGGAAATCCACCGAGCTGGCCATTGCCGAGGAACGCATGCGCCTGGCGCTGCAGGCCAGCAACGGGAGCCTGTGGGACTGGAATGTCACGACCGGGGAAACCTATTGCAACCCGGCCTACTACCGCATGCTGGGCTACGATCCGCAAGAACTGGGAAGCGGCATCCAGGGCCATCTCGTCGAACTCCTGCACCCGGAAGACAGGGAGCGGGTCTTCACCCTGATCCGCGAGCGGCTGGTGTCTCCCGGCAGTTTCGAGGTCGAGTTCCGCCTGCGGGATAAGGGCGGCCACTATCATTGGATGCTCAGCAAGGGACATACGGTTGACTGGGATACCCGCGGCAGGCCCGTGCGCGCGGTGGGAACCCATACCGACATTACCGAGCGCAAGGCGGCCGAACTGGCCCTGCAGCAAAGCGAGCTGAGATATCGGGACCTGAGCAACCTGCTGGAGAAGAAGGTGGCGGAGCGCACGGAGCAGCTGGCGGAAGCCAGTGCCGCCAAGAGCACCTTCCTCGCGCACATGAGCCATGAGCTGAGGACCCCGATGAACGCCATACTGGGCTTCGCCCAGATACTCAAGCACGACCTGTTGACGCCCGATCAGGTGGAGATGGTGACCACGATCCATGAGGCGGGCGAAAACCTCATGACGATCATCAACGACATCCTCGATCTGTCCAAGATCGAATCGGGGCAGCTGCGCATGGAGCGGCAGGAATTTACCCTGACCGCCCTGCTTGACCGGGTTCAGCGGCTGCTGCGCAACATGGCCAGGGTCAAGGGGCTGGGCTTTCATCTGCGGCCGCCGGAACAGGAACTGGGCACTCTCTATGGCGACCCCCAGCGGCTCCAGCAGGTGCTGATCAACCTGGCCGGCAATGCCATCAAGTTTACCGAGCGGGGCAGCGTCCAGATTCTGGTGATTGCCGAGAGCGCGCAGGGCCATTCCGCGCGCGTGCGCTTCGAGGTCAGGGATACCGGCATCGGCATCGCTGCCGACGTCCTGGCAAGGCTTTTCCAGCCGTTCAACCAGGGCGATGCCAGCATCACGCGGCGGTTCGGCGGTACCGGTCTGGGGCTGGTCATCAGCAAGGGGCTGGTGGAACAGATGGGCGGCCAGATGGGCGTCGTCAGCCGGCTGGGGCAGGGCAGCACCTTCTGGTTCGAGATTCCGTTCGACCGGGCCGTGCAGGAATATCCGGCGGCGATCCGGCTGGTCCCGAAGCCCAGGCCGCCGGCCAGCGGCCGCCTGGCCGGGACAAGGGTGTTGGTGGTCGAGGACAACCTCATCAACCAGCGTCTGGCCCGGCGCGTTCTCCAGCAGCAAGGCGCCATCGTCGGACTCGCGGGCAATGGGCAGGAGGCGCTGGACACCCTGACCAGCCAGCCGCACGGCTTCGACATCGTGCTGATGGACATCCAGATGCCGGTCATGGACGGACTGACCACCGCCCGGGAAATCCGCAAGCACGACACCCTCAAGGACTTGCCGATCATCGCCCTGTCGGCCGGGGTCCTGCCCGAGGAACGCGAGGCCGCCTTCCGGGCCGGCATGGACGATTTCCTCGCCAAGCCGCTGGATCTGGACCAGCTGACCGAGGTATTGCCCCGTTACTGCCAATCTCCCGCTCCCGGCCCGGAAGCGGCCGGGGCGAGGGAGCTGACGTGAGATGAGCCGGCTGTAGCCCCTGCGCCGGTGGCCCCGCAGGGTCCGCGAGAGCCACCGGGGTGCATCACCGGGGCAGCCGGTCCATCCAGTCCAGGGTAGCCCGGATCATGTCCCGGTAGACCGAGTCCTGCTCCAGGCCGAGCACTTTCGGCACCTTGAAACCGTGATCGCCGCCCGCGACGATCTTCAGGGCGGCGGGGCCGGCCAGTTGCGGCAGCTGCGCTTGCAGCAGGTCAAGGTCGCACAGGGCATCCCGGGTGCCTTGCAGGAACAGGGCCGGGCAGTGAATGTCCGGCCAGTGCCCGGTGCGAATCCTGTCAGGCTGCCGGGCCGGATGCAGCGGGTAGCCGAGGAACACCAGCCCGTCGCATGGCAGGCCGTGGGCCACGGCCAGCGAAGCCATCCGGCCACCCATACTCTTGCCGCCCAGCAGCAGCCGACCCGGCCGCCAGCTGGGGTGATGCCTGACGGCGCTGGCGACGGCCACCCAGGTCTGTTCCAGCACCGCCGGGCGGTCCGGGGCCTTGCGTCCGGATTCGGTATAGGGGAAGTTGAAGGTGACGCTGAGCAGGCCGGCCCTGGCAAAGGCCCGGTGAAAACAGCGCATGAACGGATGGTGCATGTCGTTGCCCGCCCCGTGCGCCAGGATGATGGCGTCGGACTGGCCCGGCACGAAGCGGTCCGGCATGGCCCAGAGCGCGGTGATGTCGGTGCCCGGCCGGACGCGTATCGTGTGCGAGTGCTCCTGCATGGCGGCGTTCCCGTGGTGGTGGTCCAGGTGGCGGCCGGCCCCGTCACTCGCGCCGGAGCGTGCTGCCCACCCAGGTATGCCGGACCGCCATCTGGATTTCCCCCAGGAACAGGACCAGCGCCAGGATCAAGGTGCACATCGCCAGCACGAACAGCACGCCGAGGGTTGCCGAGGGATCGAAGTGCAGCAGGCCGCCGAGAAACAGCAAGGCCACCAGCGTGCAGATCAGCAGGGCACTGGCGACGCACAGGCCGACCGCCGAGCCGGCCAGCTTCAGGCGCCGAAGCTGAACCTTCAGTTCGACCCGTGATATCTCGACCGCTTGTCCGGCCTCGATGAGCGTCTCGAGCCGGCGGGCGCGATCCACCAGGCGGGCGATACGGATGCTCAGGACGTTGATGAAACTGCCGATGCCGGTCAGCAGAAAGACGGGGGCCACCGCCACCTTGATCAGTTCGGCGATATCGGCGACGTCGTAGTAGCTTTCGATCATGGTGCGTCGGCAAGGTTGCGCGGCACCGGTTCGCGGGTGCCGCAGGGTATCCGTTCATCCACGCACCGGCAGTCTGCCGGCATCAGGGCCGGCTCGCCATCGGTCCCGGACCGCTGGCCGAAGGCCGACTCGAACCAGTCCGTCAATGCCCGTGCCTGCCCAAGGTCGCGCAGGCCACGCTGTACGCGATCCTGATTGCCCCACACCACCTCCGCCAGCTCGCCGCTGGCGACACGCGCCTCGATGTCCCGGCAGTACAGGCCCAGGTCCCGCTCGACGTAGAAACCGTAGGTCCGGCACGCCACGGGGCGATAGGCATAGACGCGGCAGGCGCCAGCGGTGCGATCCAGCAGCGGGCAGACCAGCGGGCGCTGCGGCGTCGCGGCCAGGGACCGGAGCGCCTGGCGGATGCTGTCGAGTTGTGCCGGTGGCAGCGCGTTCAAGCCCTGGTGGAGCAACGCCCACTCCGCGGGCGTCAGTTGCGGCATCTCCGCCAGGCGCCGGCAGCAGCCATCGCAGCCGCGGCGGCAGAGCCAGTCGGGGTGCGCCGCGCGAATCGCCTCGACGCGTGCCGCGATGTCGGCATGGAGTCGGGCGAGCGTCATGGCTGGCCGCCGGCTATCGGGGCGGCATCCCGGGCGATGCGGGCAGCGTGAGGGTCCGGCATGTTCAGATCGGCAGGATGGAGGGTCGACGTCCAGACGCGGCCCGGCGCAGGTCGGCATCGCCCCGCCCGCCGGCGTCCCAAGGGGTCACTTGATACCCAATAACGACGCATTGTTCAACAGGTGCCGGCCGCCGTGTGCGGGTCCGTCCTAGGCACCGCCGGGACGCCGCCGTCCGCCGCAAAACGGATCGAGGCTCGGGTGTCCAACCCGCGCAACCCGTGGCAAACGGCTCGTTTGCGGAACAGTGCCAAAATTCGCCTTGATGATGCGCGAAGCCATAGAATGACGACCGTCCCGAGGGTTCGAGATGGGCCTTGCCGTCCAGCCGCAAAGGGCGGGATCGGCATGGCCTGCCGTTGCGGGCCTTGCGCCACGCCATTTTCGCTTCCCAGCGGGCAACCCGACCCTTTCCTCCATTTGTCCTGTGAGTTTTTCAACGTGAGCGACAGATTCCGCCCAAGGATTCCCCGTACCTTCTTCCTGCTGGCGTTGCTGCTGGTGCAGGGCTGCGCGTCGATCTACAAGCCGCAGAACGAGCCGATTAGCAAGATCGACAACAGCAAGGGGTACCGGATGCGGACCACGCGCAACGGCGATTTCGGCGATCACCTCATCTTCATGGCGTTCTCCGGCGGCGGTACCCGCGCGGCAGCGCTTTCCTACGGGGTATTGAAGGAGCTGCGCGATACGCAGGTCAATTCGCATCAGCAGCGCGTGCGGCTGCTGGATGAGGTCGACACCATCAGCTCGGTGTCGGGCGGCAGCTTTACCGCCGCCTACTACGGCCTGTTCGGCGACAAGATCTTCACGGATTACGAAGGGGTCTTCCTGCGGCAGAGCATCCAGGGCACGCTGATCCGCAAGCTGTTCAGTCCGGCCTATTGGTGGAACAGCCTTTTCAGCGGCTTCGACCGCACCGAGATGGCCATCGACTATTACGACCGGCAAATCTTCGAGGGCAAGACCTTTGCCGATTTCAACCTGAGGCAGGGACCTTTCATCGAGATCAATGCCACCGATCTGGGGGTCGGCAACCGTTTCTCCTTCATCCAGGGTTTCTTCGACCTGATCTGCTCGGACCTGGACCAGATGTCCATCGCCCGTGCGGTGACGGCCTCCTCGGCGGTGCCGATCGCGTTCCCGACCGTGGTGCTCAAGAACTACGCCGGGCAATGCGACCAGCGTGACTCGGGGCTGGTCAAGTTCTTCGACCGGTACAGCGGCGAAGACCCGCGGGTCAAGGAAATAAAGGACCGCATCGCCTCCTACCTGGACGGCAAGAGCCGCCCCTACATCCACCTGGTGGACGGCGGCATCAGCGACAACCTGGGCCTCAGGGCCTTGACCGACCGCATCGAGACGCTGGGCAGCGGACTGATCTTCGAGACCCTGCACAAGGTGCCGAGGAACATCCTGGTCATCTTCGTCAACGCTCAGGTGAAGCCGGAGCGCGGGATCGACCGCTCGGCGGAAAAGCCCTCGATCACCGATACCATCGATGCCTTCTCGGACGCGCAGATGTCGCTCTACAACGACGAGACCCGGCTGCTGATCCAGCGAAAGCTGCAAGAGCTGAAGGATCACATGCACGAGCGGGGCCATGAGGTGAACGTCTATCTCTCCGAGGTCTCGTTCGAGTCCGTCCAGGCGAAGACCCTGAGGACCTACCTCAACAGCCTGCCGACGACCCTGGAGCTGTCCGACCAGGATGTCGACATGCTGATCGATGCCGCTGCCACCATCCTTCGCGGCAATCCCGGTTACCGCAACTTCCTGGAGGCGAATGGCGGCCTGCGGTTCAGCCACCCCACCCATGCCGGGGATGGCCGTCCGCCGGTGGTGAAGGCCGCCGCACCTTCCGCCAGGCCATAGCCATCGGGGCCGGCTTCATTCGAAGCGTGCGCTGACCTTGCGGCGGCCATCCATCTGCACCTGGCAGGCGGGATCGGTGCCGCTGCAACCGTCGCCCCAGCCGACGAAGCGATGGCCGGCGGCCGGGGTGGCGCTGAGGGTGACGGCGGTCCCGGCGGTGAAGCGCGCTTGGCAGCGGCGGGCCTGGTTGCCGCATGTCAGGCCCGCCGGTGCGCTGGCGACGCTGCCGAAACGGGTTTTGCCGAGGTCGAGGGTGTATTTCGGCAACGGCTTGAACTGCGCCTGTACCGTGGTCGTCGGCCGGGTCAGGGTCACCGTGCAGCGCGACCCCTCGGCGGCCGGGCATCCCGTCCATTTGCCGGACTGGTAGCCTGCCTTCGGGGTGGCGCTCAGGGTGACCACGGCATCCTTGCCAAAGGCTTGCTGGCAGTTTATCTCCTGGCCGCCGCAGCTGATGCCTGCCGGCTCGCTGCTGACCAGGCCGTTGCCCGGGCGCTGGACCTTGAGCTTGTAGTCGGCCGAGGCCACGAACCGGGCCGATACCTCGCGATTCTGGTTCATCCGCAGTTCGCAAGCCTTGGTGCCCTGGCAGGCGCCCGACCAGCCGAGGAAATTGCTGTCCGCGGCTGGCGCGGCGAGCAGCGTGATCTTGGTGCCCTCCAGGAAGCTCGCGTTGCAGGTCTTGCCGCAGTCGATCCCCGATGGGGTGCTGGTGACGGCGCCGGCCCCGGGCGTGCCGGTGCGGCTTACCTTGAGCGTGTAATGCTGGGCAACATAGCGGCCCAGACTGGCCTGCACGATTCCGACAGCACCATGATTGGCCAGCCAGACCACGGCTGCGCGGTTCTTGCCCTGCATCGTCACCTGCGGCAGTTCCGCTTTCTGGCTGGCCTGGCTCAGGACGGCGCTCGGCGACCAGCCGCCGTCCTGGTAATGACTGCCGCGGATGAGGTCCAGCGTACCGTTGGAGCGTGTCCAGGCAGCCGTCGCGTTGCCGCTGGCATCCATCGCGATGCGGGGAAAGGCCGCGTTGAGGTTGGCGACAAAGTCCGGCAGTTCGTTCCAGGCCCCGCCCTGATAGCGCCGGCTGCGGATCACCCAGACGCCGTCCGGACGCTGCTGCATCCACATGGCCATGGCAACGCCCGCCAGGCTGGCGGCGACCTGGGGGCTGTTCGCGTTTTCCCCGAGTGGACTCAGCAGGGTTGCCTGGCTCCAGCCGCCGTTGGCGAAGCGCCGGCTGAGCACGTAGTAGAGACCGCCGCCACCGGCCTGCAGCCAGACCACCGTGACCTCCCCGTTTTCGTCCACTGCCAGCTGCGGCTGCCTGGCGATACCGTCCATGGTGGTCAATGGCACGACGGTGGTCCACTGTCCGTTCTCGAAGTGGATGCTCTCGATGCTGCTGAACGAGCCCAGGCTGCTGGTCCAGACGACCGTCACATGGCCGCCCGGGCCGATCGCCACCTGTGGCTCGGAAGCGTTTTCCTGTGACCGGCTCAGCTGGTAGACCCTGCTCCAGTTGCCGTCCAGCAGCAGGCGGGCCTGCAGCACGCGGCTGTTGCCGGCCACGCTGATCCAGGTCGCGACCGCCTGACCGGTGGCGTTCATCGCGACGCGGGGGGTATCCGGGAGGATGCCCGGTTCACTGAGCGCCAGTGGCGTATTCCAGCCGGCAGCCTCGCGGCGGTAGAGGGCGGTTGCAACCGCTTCGGTAATGCCGTCGGAATTGACCCAGACAGCCCGCGCATTGCCGTTCCCGTCCATGGCGACGTCCGGCTGGGCGGCATTTTCCCCCAGCCGGTTGACCCGGGTGGTCGGCCCCCAGGTGCTGTTGTCCAGCTGCGCGCTCTGCAGGACCAGGTTGTTGCCATTGTTGAGCACCCATACCGCCGCCGCCTGGCCCGCCTGGTTGCCGGCGATCCGTGGCGGTCGCGCGTTGCGCAGGCTGCTGCTCAGGTTGCGGATGTCGTCGGACCAGATCCAGCCGGCCCGGCAGGTGGACACGAGGCTGAGGGCGATCAGCAACAGCAGGGCCAGCCGCCGCGCGGTGGCCTTCGGACGGGTATGGGCAGTCATGGATGGGTCCCCCTTCGAATTGTTCGTGAAACCACCGTGGTGTCAGGGGCATCCAGCATACCAAGCGGCAAGCCAGAAGATCAGGCGGTTTATCCTTTTATCTGGCGCCGCTTATTGCCCTGCTTCCGCGCTCTGCGAATCCACCCAGTCCAGGCTGCGGGTCACGGCCTTTTTCCAGCCGCCATACAGGGCAGCCTGCCGGTCGGCCTCCATCCGCGGTTCCCAGATCCGGTCGGATTGCCAGAGCCGGCGAAGCTCCGTCAGGTCGCGCCAGAGGCCGACCGCGAGCCCGGCTGCATAGGCCGCGCCCAGTGCCGTCGTTTCCGCGATGCGCGGGCGGATGACGGGCGCGCCCAGCAGGTCGGCCTGGAACTGCATCAGCAGCTCGTTGCCGACCATGCCGCCATCGACCTTGAGATGGCTCAGGGCATGGCCGGCGTCGAGCCGCATGGCGTCGAGGATTTCGCGGGTCTGGTAGGCGGTGGCTTCCAGGGTGGCGCGCGCCAGATGCCCCTTGTTGGCGTAGCGGGTCAGGCCGACGATGACGCCGCGGGCATCGTCGCGCCAGTAGGGTGCGAACAGACCGGAAAAGGCCGGGACGATATAGATGCCGCCGTTGTCGGGGACGGTCAGGGCCAGCGCCTCGATCTCGGCCGCCGACCGGATCAGCCCGAGATTGTCGCGTAGCCACTGCACCAGCGAGCCGGTCACGGCGATGGAGCCTTCCAGCGCGAAAACGGGCGCAGCCCCCTCCAGCTGGTAGGCGACCGTGGTCAGCAGGCCATGGGTGGAGCGCAGTCGCTGCTCTCCCGTGTTGAGCAGCATGAAGCAGCCGGTGCCGTAGGTATTTTTGGCCTCGCCCACCGCGAAGCAGGTTTGCCCGAACAGGGCCGCCTGCTGGTCGCCGAGGATGCCGGCCACGGGAACGCCCGAGAGGCAGCCGCGGGCAGTGCCGTGCCTGGCCGACGAGGGCCGGATGGTGGGCAGGAGGCTGCGCGGGATCGCCATCGCCTCCAGCAGTTCCTCGTCCCAGTCCAGCGTGTCGAGGTTCATCAGCAGCGTGCGCGAGGCGTTGCTGGGGTCGGTCACATGTACGCCCCCGGTCAGGTTCCACACCAGCCAGGTATCGAGGGTGCCGAACAGGAGTTCGCCGCGCCGGGCCCTTGCCCGTGCGCCGGGGACGTGATCCAGCAGCCATTGCAGCTTGGGACCGGAGAAGTAGGTGGCGATCGGCAGGCCGGTTTTGTCGCGCAGCCGGTCCGCCCCGGCCGCGCCGGCCAGCCGCCGGCACAGCGCCGCGGTGCGGGTGTCCTGCCAGACGATGGCGGGATGGATGGGCTGGCCGGTTGCCCGGTCCCAGACCACCACCGTCTCGCGCTGATTGGTGATGCCGACGGCGGCAACGTCATGGGACTTGCAGCCGGCCTGGGCCAGGGTTTCCCGGATGAGCCGCTCGCTGGTGTGCCAGATTTCCAGCGCATCATGCTCGACCCAGCCGGGCCGGGGATAAAACTGCCGATGCTCGGTTTGGGCGACGGCGACCATGCCGCCCCCACGGTTGAACAGGATGCAACGGGTACTGGTGGTGCCTTGATCGATGGCCAGCAAATAGTCGGACATGACGCCTGGGTGGGCAGCGGTGGGTCGGGGAATGCGGCAGAATACCGGAGCCATGGCCGCGAATGGAATGCCTCCTCAACCCCGGTTCCGTCCACCCATCCGCTTGCGGCAGACCGGCCGCCGGGGCGGGTCGGCGGCTGGATCGCCCTGGGGAAGGGCCGCACCGCTGTTGCCGGCCTGCCTGATCCTGTGGCTGTGCCGTCCGGGGTGGTCGATTGCCGGGGAGGATTGGCAGGCGCGGGCCTGGAGCACCTTCTATTATACCGACGATGTCGCTCTCTTCTCCGCGTCGCGCCGCTTGTCGCTGAATGCCGATCCGACCCAGCCGGCGCTGGACGATCGGCTGACGGGGCAGGGCAGCGACGGCGTTTTCGAACCGGGCCTGAAACTTTCCAGAAATTTCCGGACCGATTTCGGCACAACCCGGCTTGAGGCCAGCGGCGATGGCTATGTCTACCTGACCCGCACGCAGTTCACGCATGGCACCCTGCGACTACAGGCGCAGCAGGCCTTTACCGACACCACCGCGCTGAACCTGATCTATTACTACAGCCCCGATCTGTACCTGGGCGAGAATCTGGTGCGCCAGCCGGGACTGTTGCCGGCGGCGGCCGAGCCGGATGCCGAAGCGGGGCCTCTCGCCCCCGAAGTCCTGACCAGCAACATCGTCTCCCTGAGGCTGGATCAATCCCTGACGTCGACGCTCGGCTTCCAGCTGCTGGCCCGATACGGTAGCCGTCGCTACGACCCGGCCTTTGCGCAGCGCGATCTCGATTTCTGGACCCTGGGGCCTCACCTGAGCTGGAAGCCGCTGGCGGAGCTGACCTGGCTGGTCGGCTATCACTTCGAGCGCGGTCTGGCGGACGGACGCAGACAGCCCTGGCTGGCGGACGATGTCTCCTATGACAACAACTTTGTTTCCACCGAGCTGGAATACGAGTTTGCCGAACGCAACCGCCTGACGCTGGGACTGCACTACGAACTGAATGACTGGCTCAGCCGGCAGGCCCGCGACGCCCGCTATGGCACCTGCGAGAACGTCTATCAGGGTGAGATACTGCTCAGCCATGACTTCAGCGCACTTACCCGGCTATATGGCGGTGTTCAGTATTCCAGCCGTTCGATCAATACGGATGATCCCGCGATCACCAATCTCAATGTCGCCTTCGGTATCCGGATGGATTTCTGAATCGGCGGGCGGCGCGGTGGTTCTGAACGGGGATTCCGGTCCATCCCGGCGCGATATCCTCCGCGTCTGATCCGTCCGGGGCGCGAGGTTTGAGCCGGACCCATGCGGTTTGTGCGCCTATCCGGGGCACCACTGTCCCATGCCTGAGGCGTTGTAGTCGGCCCTGAACAACCGCTGCAGCCCGCATGAATGCTGGCTTTTGGGGTGAGCACGAAGGTTCAGAACTCCCCGAATGAATTCCACTAGGTGCCAGTTTCTGGGAGAT
>NZ_BAAHXD010000053.1:0-21078 GCF_054657115.1 Methyloparacoccus murrellii
GGCCGATTGACAGCTCCGGGAGATCCGGACGCACTTCCATGCCGGGATTGACATGTCTCTCGGTGATCACCCCGGCAATCGGGGTACGCACCCGGTAGCGATTATTGATCTGGTCGTCCGGGGCCCCCAGGTTGTGGATGTGCATACGACTGCGGCTGACATCATCACGCGCATGTGCCAGCGCATTCTCGGCCTGCTGGAGTTCCTTGCGCGGTAATACCCCATCGTCGAACAGGGCCTTGGCACGTTTCCAGGCGCCTTCGGCCAGGCGCTCGTCTGCCAGAGCATTCGCATAGGCCTCCTGCGCCTGACCCAGCTGGGGACTGTCGAGCTCGAGCAGGGCGTCGTGAGCCTTGACTAGGCTGCCGAGTGCGGGGATGTCGGAGACAACGCGCCCTGCAACCGGTGCCGAAATCCGTGCGGTACGCGTCTCGTCGTAAGCCAGCTTGCCGGCGATCGGTTCGGCAACCGGGGCAACCACCGCCTCCACGCGCTGCTCCACCAGCATCGCCCGCTTGCTGGAACCGGGCGGCAACAAAACTTCATCCTTGGGCAGCGCCGATGCCGCGCCACCGGCAGGCTCAGGGGGGTTGTCCCGCTCGCAACCGCCGAAACCCAGCGAGATGGACAGCAGCAGCCCAAGCGTCGGGCACAGCCTTCTGGAAATGTCACGGTTCATCGTTCTTGAGTGAGGTTACCGATGCCCCTGAGGCGCTCAGGCCAGGCGAGAAGGCTGTCATTCGGGGCATTGCAGCAATCCAGCAGCGGGGCGGTCACCCCTCCGAATGGTTACATCAGCCAGAATGCTGCATCACATCGAGGTCGAGGATGGGACAGGAAGTTGAAATCAAACGGTGTCGAAGGGTAAGACCCCAATCTAACCAAGCAATAAACGCGCCCTTCGCACCTGACGGTCATCAGAACCGGCGCCATCCTTGAGCGAGTATGCTGAGCCTCGCCTGGTATCGTGTCAACGTCATTGCTGCCGATGGTTCCCTACAACCGATTGCCACTGCAGATGGACCATCATGCCCGGGCATCACCGGGGCAGAACAGCCTCATAAGGCACTGGTATCCGCCGGCTCACGGACGACCGGCGCCGGAACGGCTTGCCGCCATCGACTACCACAGCCTATAGAATCGCCATCCCTGCCCACGCCAATGTCAGCCATCCCATGACCCGACTCAGTATCACCGATCACCGCCGCGACAGCGCCGGTCTGACCTATGTCTACCCGGTATGGTCGCGCCGTTCGGGCGGCCTCTCGATCGGCATCAACCTGAATCCGAACAACGCCTGCAACTGGCGCTGCATCTACTGCCAGGTGCCCGATCTCATCCGGGGTGCGGCGCCGGAAACCGAGCTCATGCGGCTCGAGGATGAACTACGGGAACTGCTGGCATCCGCCCTCTGCGGCGATTTCTTCGAACGCTTCGCCATACCGGCCGATCAGCGTGTGATCCGCGACATTGCCATCTCGGGCAATGGCGAACCTACCAGCAGCGGGCAATTCGATGCCGCGATCGGTATCGTCGGCCAGGCCTGCGCGGACGTCGGGCTGTTCGGCCAGATTCGTCTGGTGCTGATCAGCAACGGCAGCCTGATGCACCGACCGGAGGTGCAACGCGGCGTCGCCCACTGGTCGGAACTGGGGGGGAAGGTCTGGTTCAAGCTGGATAGCGCAACGGAAGCGGGGCGCGAGCGCATCAACCAGGTCCACCTGTCCAACGCCACGGTCCGACACAACCTCGAGACCTGCGCGAGACTCTGTCCGACCTGGCTGCAAACCTGCCTGTTCGCCCTCGATGGCCAGCCGCCATCGGAAACCGAACAAAGCGCCTACCTGGATTTTCTGACCGGACTGGAGGCGGACGGCATCGCCATCGAAGGTGTCCTGCTTTACGGTCTGGCGCGGCCATCGTTGCAACCCGAAGCCGCCCGGCTGTCGGCCCTGCCGGAAGACTGGATGTCGGCATTCGGTGCGCGCATCGAGTCCCTGGGCATCAGAGCCAGGGTTCATCGCTAACGCCCCGGTCCCACCGCACGGCCATGCCAGAAAAACCCGATAAAAAACCCCGCCGGGCCCAGCGCCAGGCCCGGCGGGGTCGTCGCGGCATTTAGCCGTCTACTGACAAGCCTCACACGTCGGATCGTCGAGGCGACACACCTTGGGTTCGGGTTCTGCGCTCACGGCATTGAGCTTGCCATCGAAGGCGGTGCTCTTCTCGACGTGGGTGGCACCCAGCGTGCGCAGGTAGTAGGTGGTCTTGAGGCCGCGCACCCAGGCGAGCTTATAGAGGTTGTCCAGCTTCTTGCCGGAGGGTTCGGCCAGATAGAGGTTGAGCGACTGCGCCTGGTCGATCCATTTCTGGCGGCGTGAGGCGGCTTCGATCAACCAGCGGGCGTCCAGCTCGAAGGCCGTGGCATACCGTTGCTTGATGGCCTCGGGCACGCGCTCGATCTTTTGCAGGCTGCCGTCGTAGTACTTGAGGTCGTTGATCATCACGGCGTCCCACAGGCCGTGCTGCTTGAGTTCGGCCACCAGATAGGGGTTGACGATGGTGAACTCGCCCGACAGGTTGGACTTGACGAACAGGTTCTGGTAGGTGGGCTCGATGGACTGCGACACCCCGCAAATGTTGGAGATGGTGGCGGTGGGGGCGATGGCGAGACAGTTGCTGTTGCGCATGCCGACCTTCCTGACCCGCTCGCGCAAAATGTCCCAGTCGAGGGTCGTCGAGCGGTCCTGTTGCAGGTAGCCGCCGCGTTCGACTTCGACCCGGGCGACCGAGTCGATGGGCAGGATGCCCTGACTCCACAGGGAGCCGGCGTAGCTGGCGTAGACGCCGCGCTCTTCGGCCAGATCGGTGGACGCCCGGATGGCGTGGTAACTGATCAGTTCCATGCTGCGGTCGGCAAACTCGATGGCCTGTTCGGAGGCGTAGGGAATGCCGAGCTTATACAGGGCGTCCTGGAACCCCATGAGGCCGAGCCCGACCGGGCGATGGCGCAGGTTGGAGCGACGGGCCTGGGGGACGCTGTAGTAGTTGATGTCAATGACGTTGTCCAGCATGCGCATGGCGGTGGCGATGGTGCGCTGCAACTTGTCGGCATCCAGCGTGCCCTGCGGGGTGATGTGGGCGGCGAGATTGACCGAGCCGAGGTTGCAGACGGCGACCTCGCTGTCGTTGGTGTGCAGGGTAATCTCGGTGCAGAGGTTGGAGCTGTGGACGACGCCGACGTGCTGGTTGGTGTAGCGGAGGTTGCAGGGGTCCTTGAAGGTGATCCACGGGTGGCCGGTCTCGAACAGCATCGACAGCATCTTGCGCCACAACTGGCTGGCCGGCAGGCGTTTGAACAGGGTGATCTCGCCCTGATCGGCCTTGGCTTCGTACTCCTGGTAGCGGCGCTCGAAGGCGAGTCCGGTCAAGTCGTGCAGGTCGGGGGTGTCGCTGGGGCTGAACAGGGTCCAGTCCTGATCGTCGACGACGCGCTTGAGGAACAGGTCGGGTACCCAGTTGGCGGTGTTCATGTCGTGGGTGCGGCGGCGGTCGTCACCGGTGTTCTTGCGCAGTTCCAGGAACTCTTCGATGTCGATGTGCCACGTTTCGAGGTAGGCGCAGACGGCACCCAGCCGCTTGCCGCCCTGGTTGACGGCGACGGCGGTGTCGTTGGCGACCTTGAGGAAGGGTACGACGCCCTGGGATTTGCCGTTGGTACCTTTAATGTGGGCACCCAGACCGCGCACGCGGCTCCAGTCGTTGCCGAGTCCGCCGGCATACTTGGACAGCAGGGCGTTGTCCTTGATGGCGCTGTAGATGCCGTCGAGTGCGTCGGGTACGGTGGTGAGGTAGCAGGAGGACAGCTGCGGGCGCAGGGTGCCGGCGTTGAAGAGGGTGGGCGTCGAACTCATGAAGTCGAACGACGAGAGCAGGTGGTAGAACTCGATGGCGCGGGCTTCGCGGTCGATTTCGTTGCTGGCCAGTCCCATGGCGACACGCATGAAGAAGGCCTGCGGCAGCTCGAAGCGGACGCCGTGACTGTGGATGAAGTAGCGGTCGTAGAGGGTCTGTAAACCCAGATAGTTGAACTTAAGATCACGCTCGGGCTGGAGGGCCTGGGCCAGTTGGTCGAGGTCGTAGCGGGTCAGTTCGCTGGACAGCAGCTCCAATTCAGCGCCACGGTGGATGAAGGCGACGAAGGACTCGCGGTAGTCGGCTGAGGGGTCCAGCCCGAGGAAGCCGTGGGCCTCGCGGCGCATGGCACTGAGCAACAGCCGGGCGGCGACATAGGCGTAGTTGGGTTCTTGTTCGATGCGGGTACGCGCCGCCATGAGCAGGGCTGACTCGACATCCTTTTCCGGTACGCCGTCGAAGAGGTTGCGGCGGGCTTCGTCGAGAATCCAGGCACCGTCGACATCTTCGAGACCCGAGCAGGCGTCGTCGATGAGGGCTTGCAGGCGGGGGACATCAAGCGGCTGGCGGGTGCCGTCCGGGAGGGTGACGTGCAGTTCCGGTGCAACCGGGGTTTTCTGGGCCTGCTGTTCGGCCCGCAGGCGGGCACGTTCTTCCCGGTAGAGGACGTAGGCGCGGGCCACTTTCTGGTAACCCCCGCGCATCAGGGCCAGTTCGACCTGGTCCTGTATGTCTTCGATGTGGATGGTGCCGCCAGAGGGTAGCCGCCGGGACAATGCCGTGACCACCTGCTCGGCCAGCGACGCCACCACCTCGTGGATGCGGCGACTGGCGGCGGCACTGCCGCCCTCGACCGCCAGAAAGGCCTTGGTGATGGCGACGCTGATCTTGCTGGCGTCGAAGTCATGGACTTGTCCGTTACGGCGAATGACTCGCATCTCGCCAGGCTGATAGGAACGCAACTCGACACCCGCCGACACAATGTCGGCAGGCATCAGGGAGGAATTCCGGGACGCGAGCAGGGATTCGGTTTCCATGGACAGAGACCTCGGCGTGTCAGGTTGGATCGGAAAGGGCCGGCACTATAAGATGTGCCAAAAGGGCCAGTCAAGCACAATATCCTGTGTAATCATCGAAAAGCGATGACGACAGGCGCGCGCGGCCGGCCGCCGGTCAGCGCAACCGGCGGGCGGATCGGCAGCGGGCTTGATGTACTATTGCGCCCACTGCGGAGCCCCGCCTCCTCCCAACAAGAACAACGACAAAGGGACAACCGAGCCCATGCAAAACATTCTGGACTGGATCAGCGACTGGACGCGACGCATCCTGCCCAACCCTCAAGCCGTCTCGTTCGCCATCTTCCTGATCGTCATCTCGCTGCTGGTCATCAGCCTGGGACAAATGCTGATGCCGGTGCTGGCGGCTGGCGTCATCGCCTATCTGCTCGAAGGCATCGTCATGCAGGGCGTCAGACGCCGGGTACCGCGCTTCGCTGCGGTACTGGTCGTCTATGTGCTGTTTCTGGCCTTCGTCGCCTTCCTGCTGGTCGCCCTCCTGCCCTCGCTGTACCAGCAGACCATGCAACTGCTGCAACAGCTGCCGGGCTGGGTCACGCGCGGGCAGGTACTGGTCATGGAACTGCCGGCTAAATACCCCGACTTCATCACCGAGGAACAGCTCTACGAGGTCATGGCAACCCTGCGCCGGGAGCTGCTGGGCTGGGGACAATCGATGCTGACCTACTCCTATGCCTCGCTGGTCAGCATCATCACCCTCATCGTCTACCTGATCCTGCTGCCCTTGCTGGTGTTCTTCTTCCTCAAGGACAAGGATCGCATCCTCGGCTGGCTGGAGCAGTATCTGCCCTCCGATCGTTACCTTTCGCACAAGGTCTGGCGGGAGGTCGACATGCAGATCGGCAACTATGTACGAGGGAAATTCTTCGAGGTGGTGGTGCTGTTCCTGGTCAGCTTCGTAGTATTCGAGCTGATGCGGCTCAACTACGCGCTGCTGCTGTCGGTGCTGATCGGCCTGTCGGTGATCATCCCCTACGTAGGCGCGACCCTGGTGACCTTCCCGGTCGTGCTGGTGGCATTCTTCCAGTGGGGACTTACCGACGAGTTCGGTTACCTGATCCTGGCCTACTCCATCATCCAGGCCATGGACGCCGTCTTCCTGGTGCCCCTGCTGTTCTCGGAGGTGGTCAACCTGCACCCGGTCGCCATCATCGTCGCCATTCTCTTTTTTGGCGGACTGTGGGGATTCTGGGGCGTATTCTTCGCCATTCCGCTGGCCACCCTGGTGAATGCCGTGCTGAATGCCTGGCCGCGAGAGGGCAAGACGCTGATCCAGGGTCTGGATGCCGCAGCGCTGACGCAGGATCCCAAGGCCATCGAGTCGTAGCCCGGCGAGAGCGCCGGGCCCGTCCTAAATCCTGTCCCTGGCCACCAGATAGACTTCCGTGCTGCGGTCGCGGGAAGCCTTGGGCTTGCGCACCGAAACCCTGTGAAACAGCGCCCGCGCCGCCTTGACATAGGCGTCGACATCGGGCCCTTGAAACAGCTTGGTCACAAAGTCGCCGCCCGGCCGCAGGATCTCCCGAGCCGTGTCCAACGCCAGTTCCGCCAGATACATGCCGCGGGCCTGATCGACGATCCGGTTGCCGCTCATGTTGGGCGCCATGTCGGACAGCACCAGATCGACGGACCGCTCCGCCAGCGCCTCACGCAGCCGGGCCAGTACCGATGCCTCGCGAAAGTCGCCCTGGATGAAGGTGACATTGGGCAAGTCTTCCACCGGCAGAAGGTCCAGCGCTATAATCGCCCCCTTTTTTCCGAGCTTCTGCGCCGCAAACTGCGACCAGCCTCCCGGCGCCGCGCCCAAATCCACCACGACCAGACCAGGCTTCAAGAGTCGTTCGCGCTCGTCCAGTTCCTTGAGCTTGAATACCGCCCGGGAGCGATAGCCCTGGGCCTGGGCCTGCTTGACGTATTCATCGGAAAAATGCTCGGACAACCAGCGCCCGCTGCTGCGACTACGCGCCATGGTTCGCGCCGATAGACATGACAACCCCAGACCGAGAGAGCGAGTGAAACCCGAATTGAAGAAATTTCTGCGCGCCAAGGCGCATACCCTGAAGCCGGTCGTGATCACCGGCCAACACGGGGTCACGCCAGCCGTGCTGAACGAGATCAACCTGGCGCTGGATCACCACGAACTGATCAAGGTCCGTGTCAACGCCGCGGATCGCGAGGAGCGCCAGGCCATGGTCAGGACCATCTGCACGGAGTCCGCCGCCGAGCTGATCCAGGCCATCGGCCACGTCGTCACACTCTACCGCCGCAACCCGAACCGGCGCTAGCGCCGCACCCGGCTCTGTCCCCCGCCCGCTCAGAGATAGCGGACGCCGCAGATATCGAACTCGCGGACGCCGCCCGGAGCCTGAACAACGGCGACATCCCCTTCCCGCTTGCCGATCAGGGCGCGGGCAATCGGGGAGGTCACGGAAATGCGCCCCTCCTTGATGTCGGCCTCGTCCTCGCCGACGATCTGATAGGTCACTTCCTCGCCGGTTTCCGCATCGGCCAGGTCGACGGTGGCGCCGAAGACCACCTTGCCGTGGGCATTGACCTGGGTCACGTCGATGATCTGGCAATTGGACAGCTTGGCCTCGATTTCCTTGATGCGGCCCTCGGTAAAGCTCTGCTGTTCCCGGGCGGCGTGATATTCGGCATTCTCCTTGAGATCCCCATGCGCCCGCGCCTCGGCGATGGCGGCCGTGATGCTGGGACGCATCACCGTCTTGAGATGGTTGAGTTCCTCGCGCAGTTTCTCCGCGCCGCGAGCCGTTAAAGGTACCTTGTGCATATTTTCCTGATCCGGGGTATCGACAAGCGCTGATTCAGGCCTTGAGCATCCTGTGCAAATCCTGCAGGCAATTGACGTCCGCCGCGCCCACTTCGTCGAGGGCCGAGCAGGTCGCGCGGGCGCCGGACAGGGTGGTCGTATAGGTGACCTGATCCTGCAGGGCCTGGCGGCGGATGGTGAAGGAATCCGAGATCGCCTTTTTGCCTTCGGTGGTGTTGATGATGAACTGCAACTCGCCGTTCTTGATCATGTCGACCACGTGAGGGCGCCCTTCATACACCTTGTTGACCACCGTGCAGGGAATCCCGGCCTCTTGCAGCGCCTTGGCCGTACCGCGGGTGGCCACCAGCCGGAAGCCCTTGGCCAGCAGATCGCGGGCGACGGGGATGACCTTGGGCCGGTCGCTCTGCCGGATGCTGATGAAGACATTGCCGCTCTGTGCCAGCTTCACGCTGGCGGCCCGCTGCGCCTTGCCATAGGCCTCGCCGAAGGTCGCACCGACCCCCATGACCTCACCGGTGGATTTCATCTCCGGCCCCAGCAGGGGATCGACGCCCGGGAACTTGATGAACGGGAACACGGCTTCCTTGACCGAATAGTACGTCGGCACCCGCTCCCGGGTCACGCCCTGTTCGGCCAACGACTTGCCCACCATGCAGCGGGCAGCGATTTTCGCCAGCGGATAGCCGGTGGCCTTGGATACGAACGGTGCCGTACGCGACGCCCGGGGGTTCACTTCGAGGATGTAGATGTCCTCACCCTGGATGGCAAACTGGGTATTCATGAGACCGACCACGCCCAGGGATTCGGCCAGCAGGCGCACCTGTTCGCGGATCCGGTCCTGGAGGACCGGGCTGAGGTCATAGGGCGGAATGGAGCAGGCCGAATCGCCGGAATGGACACCCGCCTGCTCGATATGCTGCATCAGGCCGCCGATCAGCACGGCCTGCCCGTCGCTGATGGCGTCGACGTCCATTTCGATCGCATCGTCAAGGAAACGGTCGAGCAGGACCGGCGACTCGTTGGAAACACTCACGGCCTCGCGCATGTAGCGCTTCAGTTCGTCGTCGTTGAAGACGATTTCCATGGCGCGGCCACCGAGCACATAGGAAGGCCGCACGACCAGGGGATAGCCGATCTCGTTGGCACCCTGGATGGCCTCCTCCAGCGAGCGCGCCGTACGGTTGGGCGGCTGCCTGAGGCCCAGCTTGTCGATCAGTTTCTGGAAGCGCTCGCGATCCTCGGCGAGGTCGATGGAATCCGGCGTGGTGCCGATGATCGGGGCATTGGCCGCCTCCAGGGCGCGCGCCAGCTTGAGCGGGGTTTGCCCGCCGTACTGGACGATGACGCCGTAGGGCTTTTCCAGATGGATGATCTCCAGCACGTCCTCCAGCGTCAGCGGCTCGAAATAGAGCCGGTCGGAGGTATCGAAGTCGGTGGACACCGTCTCCGGGTTGCAGTTGATCATGATGGTTTCGAAACCATCCTCGCGCAGGGCCATTGCCGCATGCACGCAGCAATAGTCGAACTCGATGCCCTGACCGATGCGGTTGGGCCCGCCGCCGAGCACGATCACCTTCTGCCGCCCGGTCGGCTCGGCCTCGCACGCCTCCTCGTAGGTGGAGTAGAGATAGGCCGTGGCCGTCGCGAATTCTGCCGCACAGGAATCGATGCGCTTGTAGACCGGCCGCACGCCCAGTTTGTGGCGGGCGGCGCGGACCTGAAACTCCTGGCTGCCGAGCAGGCGTGCCAGCCGGGCATCGGAAAAGCCCTTGCGCTTGAGGGCAAACAAGTCGTCGGCCGTCAGGCTGCCGAGCACCCGCCCGGAAAGCGAGCGTTCCTCGGCCACCAGTTCCTCGATCTGGGCCAGGAACCAGGGATCGATCCGGCTATGCGCATGGACCTCATCGAGCGTCCAGCCCAGACGGAAGGCATCGGCCACGTAGAAGATGCGGTCGGCACCGGGGTGCCGCAGTTCGCGCGCCAGCCGGTCGGCGGCATCCTCGGCCCCCGGGTCCAGCCTTTCCGACAGACCGTCGACACCGATTTCGAGACTCCGCAGCGCCTTCTGCAGCGATTCCTGGAAGGTCCGGCCGATGGCCATGGCCTCGCCCACCGACTTCATCTGTGTCGTGAGCCGATCGTCGGCCTGCGGGAATTTCTCGAAGGTGAAACGCGGCACCTTGGTGACAACGTAGTCGATGGTCGGCTCGAACGAGGCGGGCGTGGCGCCGCCGGTGATCTCGTTGCGCAGTTCGTCCAGGGTGTAGCCCACCGCCAGCTTGGCCGCCACCTTGGCGATCGGGAAGCCGGTGGCCTTGGAGGCCAGCGCCGAGGACCGGCTGACGCGCGGATTCATCTCGATGACGATCATGCGGCCATCCTGCGGGTTGATCGCGAACTGTACGTTCGATCCCCCGGTATCGACGCCGATCTCGCGCAGCACCGCGATACTCGCATCGCGCATGATCTGGTATTCCTTGTCGGTGAGCGTCTGCGCCGGCGCCACGGTGATGGAATCGCCGGTGTGCACGCCCATCGGATCGAAGTTCTCGATGGAACAGATGATGATGCAGTTGTCCCGATGATCGCGGACCACCTCCATCTCGTATTCCTTCCAGCCGAGCACGGACTCCTCGATCAGCAGCTCATGGGTCGGCGAGAGTTCCAGGCCGCGCTCGCAGATCTCGATGAATTCCTGACGGTTGTAGGCAATGCCGCCGCCCGAGCCACCCAGCGTGAAGGAGGGCCGGATAATGGCCGGATAGCCGGTCTGCTCCAGGCAGGCCAGCGCCTCCTCCAGCGAGTGGGCGACGCCGGAACGGGCCGAACTCAGGCCGATCCGCTCCATCGCCCGCTTGAATTTCTCCCGATCCTCGGCCTTGTCGATAGCCTCCTTGGAGGCGCCGATCATCTGCACGCCAAACTTTTCCAGCACGCCGTGCTGATCCAGAGCCAGCGCGCAGTTCAGGGCCGTCTGCCCGCCCATGGTCGGCAGCAGCGCGTCCGGCCGCTCCTTCTCGATGATGCGGGCCACGGTCTGCCAGTCAATCGGCTCGATATAGGTGGCATCGGCCATCTCCGGATCGGTCATGATGGTGGCCGGATTGGAGTTGACCAGGATCACCCGGTAGCCCTCCTCCCGCAACGCCTTGCACGCCTGCGCGCCGGAGTAGTCGAATTCGCAGGCCTGGCCGATGACGATCGGACCGGCGCCCAGCAGGAGGATGGACTTGATGTCGGTTCTTTTTGGCATGTAGCGGGAATACTCAGTGGCGGGCGCGCTGCATCAGCTCGATGAAGCGGTCAAACAGGGGCTGAAGATCGTGTGGGCCGGGGCTGGCCTCCGGATGCCCCTGGAAACCGAAGGCGGGGCAGTCGGTCAGCTCGATGCCCTGCAGACTGCCGTCGAACAGGGAGCGGTAGCTCGCCCGGACGGAGGCCGGCAGCGTTGCCTCGTCGACAGCGAAGCCATGATTCTGGCTGGTGATCAGGACCCTGCCGCTGTGGAGTTCCTGAACCGGATGGTTGGCGCCATGATGCCCGAATTTCATCTTCATGGTCCGGGCGCCGCTCGCCAGCCCCAGGAGCTGATGCCCAAGACAGATGCCAAAGACAGGCAATTTCCGCTCCAGGAATGCCTGGATGGCGCGAATGGCATAGTCGCAGGGCTCGGGATCGCCGGGGCCGTTGGACAGGAAAATCCCGTCCGGCTTGAGCGCCAGGGCGGCTTCGGCACTGGTGGTGGCCGGCACGACCGTCAGGCGGCAGCCCCGCTCGGCCAGGAGCCGCAGGATATTGCGCTTGACGCCGAAGTCATAGGCAACGACATGGAACTGTGCGGCGACAGGCGCGGCATAGCCCGACGCCAGCTGCCAGGCCCCCTCCGTCCAGGCATAGGATTCGGCGGTCGTGACCTCCTTCGCAAGATCCATTCCCTTGAGACCGGGGAAACCACGCGCCTCGGCCAGCGCCTGTTCGACATCGAGGCTGGCGCCTACCATCAGGCAGCCACGCTGGGCACCCCGGTCGCGGAGCAGGCGGGTCAGCCTGCGGGTATCGATGCCGGCGATGCCGACAATGCCATGGGTCCGGAGATAGTCGGACAGGGGCTGCGCCGCTCGCCAGTTGCTGTAGCGCGCGGGCAGATCGCGCACCACCAGTCCGCTGGCAAAAATGCCGCCCGATTCCACATCCTCGGCGTTGATGCCGACGTTGCCGATGTGCGGATAGGTAAGCGTCACGATCTGGCGGGCATACGAGGGATCGGTCAGGATTTCCTGGTAGCCCGTGATGGAGGTATTGAAAACAACTTCACCGACCGAGCACCCTTCGGCGCCTATCGACTCTCCGCGGAACAGGGTGCCATCCTCGAGAGCCAGTAATGCTTGGTTATTCAAATGTGTTCACCATAAACATGCAAAACGGGAAGAACCGCGAGGTCCATCCCGTTCATGCCAGTTCGATCAGCCGTTGTTGGCGCTGAATTCTAGAAAAAAGCCGCCGGCCTGTCCATGCGGCTGCCTTGCCGGTGCCGGCTAGCCCTGCCATCCTGAGGTCGCGCCGCGGGTCAGCTTGTCGGCAATGCCCAGGGGATCGCGGGGATCGATGCCATCCATCAACGGCTTGCGCCGGTTCTGATCGGTCACCTGGTAGATCAGCCCCAGCCAGTTGTTGAAGACGGCCTTGGCCGTATCCCGCCAGGTGTTGTCGAGCCGGGGCACGATCCCGTCCTCGATGAACACGGGGCAAGCCAGACCGTCCCGCCGAGCCTGACGCACGCGCTGGCCATAGGCGTTCAGGTGATCCACCGATTCCTGGCTGAAATAGTGCTCGGGCAGAGGGGGGTAATCCTCGCGCTCGCCATGGTAGTAGCGCATCACCTCGCGCTTGTACTCCTTCAGCAGGCTGATGGTGTCGTACTCCGGGTGCCCCTGGAAGAACACGACACGCATGAGGTCCTCGCTGACCGCCAGATGCACGCCGGCCTCGCCACTTTCCACCAGCACCCGCAGGCCGACCCGCTCCATGTCCTCGCGAAAGATTTCGTTGAAGCGGGAATGCGGCACATCGAAGCGGGTGTTGATGTTGGAGACCAGCGGATGCAGGGGCTCCACGACCCGGTGCGAGTAAACCCCCCAGCGCTTGAAGCCCAGATGGGTACGCTCGATGCCATAGCCGTACTGGATCAGGGCGTGGGTGGCCAGACAGGAACACAGGGTGGAGGTCACATGCTCGCGGGCCCAGTCGAACACCTCGGTCAGCGGCTCCCAGAAGGGCTCCCGCTGGAGCTGCGGCTGGGTCACGTTGGCGCCGCTGATGATCAGGCCGTCCAGTCCCTCCCGACGGATTTTCGCAAACGGTTCATAGTAGCGGTCAATGTGCGCCCGGGCCTCGTCGCCACGAACCAGCCCCTCGATGGTGAAGGGATGCATGTGGAACTGCACGATCGAGTTGGCGGCGCCCACCAGGCGGAAGAACTGGCGCTCGGTCGCTTCCAGCGCGGCATCGGGCATCATGTTCAGCAGGCCGATGTGCATCTCCCGGATGTCCTGGTGCCGGGCACGATCGACGCTGAGTACCTCCTGCCCTTCCTCGCTGAGGCGGCGGAACGTGGGCAGATCGGTGTGGGCTACAAGAGGCATGACGGGTCGCTCCCTGTCAAATCAGGCATTCGGGTTCGCCAGCGCGCGACAGACGAGCTCGATGAAATCCGCTTCATCGGCAACACTCCCGAGGGCCGAGGCTTCGACGGTATAGCCCCATTCCCGCGCGATGGCCTCGTAGCGTGGCAGGCGGGCATGAAACAGCCTGGGAAACACCCAGGTGACGAAGTCGTCCGGCGGAATCTCGTCGACGTCCCGGTAGCCGCGCTCCGCCATGAACATCGGCAAATGCTCGTCCAGGAATGCCTCGCGGTAATACAGGGGCTTCGGATGAAGTCGGGCACGCTCGATCAGCAGATGCTCCAGTTCGCGGGAAGTCCGGATGTAGACGATCACGGTATGCTCGGCCAGGCTTGCCAGGGTTTCCGGATCGTCGAGCTCGCAGACGCTGCCGCCGGCATCATTGATGAAATGCCGGTAGCCATAGATCGCCTCGACCTTGCGGATGAATTCCGGCACATCGCGCATCGCATGGATTTCCGCCTGCCGGTGCAACTCCTGGCGGCGCTTGAATTCCGTGAGACTCAGCCCGCCCTGGCGCGGGTTGCCGAGCTTGCCGAGAAAGCTCGAAACCGGGGTCAGGTTGTCGATGGTGATGTTGCTGCGGATGTAGATCGAATCCGTCTGCAGCAGCTCGCGCAGGAACGGGATCTCCATCGCCTGGCGCTTGATGTTGTCGGAAATGGGTTCATCCAGGTAGCGGGTACCGATCCGGTAGTCGCCGGAATAATGGAACCAGCGCTGGCGCGGCAGCTTGTTGGCAAGCGTGGTCTTGCCGACGCCGGACATGCCGAGCAGGGTGATGCACTTGCTGTCCCAGGCCCTGAATTGCTCGGGGCTCATTCTCATCGTACGGACTCCGGAAAATGCAGAAACTCAACGGTTGATCATGTGATCGGCCGTCTTCGCCAAGGCCTCGAACAGACGCTCGCGCAGGACGGCGTCGGCCACCGTCTCGTCCAGGGCCAGACGCATGCAGTGCAGCCATTGATCCCGCTCTGCGGGACCGATCGGAAAAGGCAGATGGCGCATCCGGAGGCGTGGGTGGCCATAGGCTTCCCAGTAGAGATTGGGACCGCCGAGCCAGCCCGACAGGAACATGAAAAGCTTTTCCTCAGCCCCGGCAAGGTTCTCTCCGTGCAGCCGCCGGATTTCCCGGACACCTGGCTGCGTATCCATGTGCACATAGAAGCGTCGCACGAGCTCCCGGAGAACTTCGACGCCCCCCAGCCAGGCATAAGCCGTCCCGCTGTCGTGCTCGCTCATGTGGACACTATTTCCCGCACTTGCCCTGCTTGCCCTTGCACGACGCCGGCGCCACCTTCGAGGTCTTCGCGGGCGGCGCATGGGCCTTTTCCGTCGGCGCTTTTCTGCTGACACTCGCACGCCTGATCGGTGCATTCGCCGAAGCCGACCCCTGTCTGGCCGGGCCGGAACGCGCGGCGGATGCCTTGCCATGTGCCGGGTTGCCGCGCGCCTCGGTGGTGACTGCGGGCCGGGCGTGCCTGCCCGTGGCACGCGCGGACCTGAAATGCGCGGGACTGCCGAACGTGACGCGGGGCGACCCGGGCTCCAGGTCGGCCAGCCTGGCTGCCGCACGAGGCTCGGCCGGCCTGTTGAAGTCCGCCTCGATGAAGGCCGGTGGGGCACCGCTCAGTTGCGCGAAACCGTCGTCGAGAATCTCGCGCATGTGCGCATCACGCCGCTTGGCGCTGGGGCCGCCGAACACCACGCCGATCAGGCGCCGCCCTCCCCGCTTGGCCGAGGCCACCAGATTGAAGCCCGAGGCGTTGATGAAACCGGTCTTGATGCCGTCCATGCCGGAATAGGTTTCCATCAGATGGTTGTGGTTGTCGAAACTCTGCCCGCGGTAGTAGAAGCGAGGCGTGGAAAAATACGGATAGTAGCGGGGGAAGTCATTGATCAGCGCCTTGCCCAGGCGGGCCATGTCCCAGGCAGTCGTCACCTGCATCGGATCAGGCAAGCCCGAGGCATTGCGGAACACGGTATCGCGCATGCCCAGGGCATGGGCCTTGGCGGTCATCATCTCGGCAAAGGCGGTTTCGCTACCGGCCAGGTTTTCGGCAATGACCGTGGCGGCGTCATTAGCGGAGCGCGTCACCAAGGCCAGGACGGCGTCCTCGACCGCCAGGGTATCGCCGGGGGTCAACCCCAGGCGGGAGGGTGGCTTGAGTACGGCATTGCGCGACACGGTCAGCGGGGTATTCAGGGTCAGTTCGCCGCGCTCCAGCGCCTCGAACACCAGATACAGCGTCATGATCTTGGTAATGGAGGCCGGGTGGCGCAGTTCAGAGGGAAAACGCTCGTACAGCACGCGCCCGCTGTCGGCATCCACGACCAGCGCGGAGTAGTCCCGCGCTTCGGCTTTCGACAGAAACAGCAGGGCCAGCATCATGCCCAGGAGGTAAGTGACTCGAAGATTCATGGAAGGTCTGGGAATGTGCCAATGTGCACGCGGAAGATGGAAATTCGTATCCGGGGCTCGCGGGCCCGGAAGTCTGGGTGTGATAACGCCGGACCGGCAGGACGGGCGCTAGTGCTGCTTCATCACCCGCTGCCGCTCGCGCTGCCAGTCGCGATCCTTCTCCGTGGCGCGTTTGTCATGCTGTTTCTTGCCGCGTGCCAGACCGATTTCCAGCTTGGCCCGGCCTTTGCGCCAATACAGCGCCAGCGGCACCAGGGTATAGCCCTTGCGTTCGACATGGCCGATGAGGCGGCTCAACTCGTGGTGATGCAGCAGCAGCTTGCGGGTACGCACAGCGTCGGCGACCACATGCGTGGAGGCGGTGGACAGGGGCGAGAAATGGGCACCGAGCAGCCAGGCCTCGCCGCCCTTGAGGACGACATAGCTCTCCTTGAGCTGGGCGCGCCCCGCCCTCAGGCTCTTGACCTCCCACCCCTGCAGGACCAGTCCAGCCTCGTGACGCTCCTCGATGAAGTAGTCATGCGTGGCCTGGCGGTTGAGCGCGATGGTTGAGCTGCCAGGGGCATCCTTCTTTTTCTTGGCTGCCATGCGAAAGTGTTATCCCTGACGTCGTCGGCGAAACTTGCTATTTTACTCGAAATTGCTCGAACCTGATCCTTTCACCTCTTCCAGCAGGACTCTTAGACGCATGACGGCATCTGGCAAAATCCATGGGCAATGGTCCTCCCGGCTGGCGTTCATCATCGCTGCCAGCGGTTCCGCCATCGGTCTTGGCAACATCTGGAAATTTCCCTACCTGCTGGGCGAGAACGGCGGCGGCGCGTTTGTGCTGGTTTACCTCGCCTGCGTGCTCGGCATTGGTCTGCCGATCATGATGGCGGAAACCCTGCTCGGACGGCGCGGACGCCAGAATCCCATCAATACCATGGCCACCCTGGCCGGCCAGGCCGGTGCCAGCCGGATCTGGCGCTACGCCGGCTGGCTGGGCGTTCTGGCCGGGTTCCTGATTCTCTCCTATTACTCCGTCATCGCCGGCTGGTCGATGGCCTACCTGTTCAAGATGGCGGGCGGCTTCATCGATGGCGCATCGACAGAAACGGCACGGCAGGCCTTCCAGGAGCTGAAGGACGCCCCCGACCGGCAGCTGATCTGGCATACCCTGTTCATGGGCGCCACCGTCGTGATCGTCAGCCGGGGGGTCAGCGACGGCATCGAAAAGGTCACCCGGCTGATGATGCCCGGGCTGCTGCTGATGCTGCTGCTGCTGGACATCCATGCCGTCCGGACCGAAGGTTTTGCGGAAGGCATGTCCTTCCTGTTCAAGGTGGATTTCGACAAGCTCACCGGGGAGAGCCTGCTGATCGCGATGGGGCAAGCTTTCTTTTCATTGGGACTGGGCATGGGCTCGATCATGGTCTACGGCTCCTACCTGCCCGCCCATGTGTCGATCGCGCGCTCCAGCGCGATCGTGGCGGGCCTCGATACGGCCGTGGCGCTGCTGGCCGGGATCGCCATCTTCCCGGTCGTATTCACCCATCACCTGGAACCCGGCATGGGTCCCGGCCTGATCTTCGAGACCCTGCCGCTGGCCTTCGTGCAGATGCCGGGCGGCACCCTTTTCGGTACCGTCTTCTTCATCCTGGCCTTTTTCGCCGCCATCACATCGGCCATCGCGCTGATCGAACCTGCCGTGGCCTGGCTGTCCGAAAATGCCGGCCTCAGTCGCCAGCGCGCCAGTGCCTATGCCGGCTCCGCCTGCTGGCTGCTAGGGGTTGGGACCGTCCTCTCGTTCAACCGCGGATCTGACCTGACCCTGGCGGGCAGAAATTTCTTCGAATTCATCGATTTCCTTACTGCCGACATCATGCTGCCGGCCGGCGGCCTGCTAGTTGCCATCTTCGCCGGCTGGGTCATGAAGCGCGAACATAGCGAGGAGGAGCTGGAGATGGGAGCCTGGTACTGCTACTGGCGCCCGCTCATCCGCTATCTGGCCCCGGCCGCGGTGGTCATCATTTTCCTGCATGCCATGGGACTGCTGTAGCCCCGGGCATTATGACCGTCAGCCCACTCCATGCGTATCGAAGTGGTCTACGCGAAGCCGGAGGAGCAAGTCCTGGAAGCCATCGAACTGCCGGCCGGCGCCAGGCTTGCGGATGCGCTGGCACACACCGGTCTCTTCGAGCGTTTCCCGGAAATCGACCGGGACAACCTCAATGTCGGCATCTTCGGGAAGCTCCAGCCCAGGGATCATCCGCTCCGGGACGGGGATCGGGTGGAGATTTACCGTACCCTGCTGATCGACCCGCTGACGGCCCGCCGGCAGCGGGCCTTGAAGCGCTGAACCTCACTCGTCATCGGCTCCGAACAGGCCGGTGATCATCTGCCAGACCGTTTTTTCCCGCTGGATGGGTGGCACGGTGAGGGTGGAATCCTTTTTCATTTCGATGGCGGGCAAGGTGCCGGGTCGGAAATCCCCTTGCAACTCCGCCAAGTCGTCGCCGCGGAAAATGAGCGTGATGTTCTTCTGTACCCGGGGTTCGTCCCCCGGCTGGTTGCTGTAAACGTAGTCCCAGCGTTCGTCATGAAAAGGGTCCACCATCAACGGTGCGCCCATGATATAGCTCACCTGGCGCTTGCTCATGCCGGGCCGCAACTGATCGACCATTTCCTGCGTAATGACATTGCCCTGATGGATATCCTGCTTGTAGACAAAGGGCAGCCAGTCCCAGGAACAAGCCGTCAAGGACAGAGCCAGCCAGGCGGTAACATGGCGGAGAAGTGGCATGGTATGATGCTTGCGTACAAATGCGGACGCGCCATCATACCCGATAGGACCGCCCAACACACCGAACGGGGTAAGTGCTCTGGAAAGTAAAGATATTCGCAACGCGGGCCTCAAGGTTACGCTGCCGCGCATCAAAATCCTGGAGATCCTCGAAAGCCGCGGCTCATCCGCCGACCGCCATCTGAGTGCGGAGGAGATCTTCAAGAGCCTCATCGCCGAGGGCGAGGAAATCGGCCTGGCTACGGTCTATCGGGTGCTGACCCAGTTCGAAGCGGCGGGGCTCGTGATCCGTCACCATTTCGAGGGCGGCAACTCGGTGTTCGAACTCAACCGTGGTGATCACCACGATCACATCGTCTGTGTTCAATGCGGCCGCGTGGAGGAATTCCAGGATCCGACCATCGAGCGCCTGCAGATGGAAATCGCCCGCAGCAAGGGCTTTGACCTGACCGACCATTCGTTATGCCTTTACGGCACCTGCCAGCCATGCCAACAAAACCGCGCCGAAAACTGAGTCGCGTCTAAATCCCCCTACCAGCGGTCATACCCGCATGTTTAAGCCTCTGTCGCTGTTCATCGGCCTTCGCTATACCCGGGCGAAGCGGCGGACAGGTTTCATCTCGTTCATCACCCTTACCTCGGTTCTTGGCATCGCTCTTGGCGTTGCGGCGCTCATCACCGTCCTCTCCGTCATGAATGGCTTCGAGGCGGAACTCCGCGATCGCATTCTTGGCATGACCTCGCATGCCTCCATTACCGGCATCGACGGTGAACTGCGTGACTGGCAGACACTTGAGGCGCCCCTGCAACAGGAATCCCGGGTTCTGGGCTGGGCACCCTACGTGGAAGGCCAGGCCATGATCAACTCGGAGCGGCATGTCAGCGGCACACTGCTGCGCGGCATCCTGCCGGATTACGAGCCACGGGTATCCGAAGTCGCGACCCGCCTGGTGGCAGGTCACCTGACCGATCTCCGCGCCGGTGAATTCGGCATCATTCTCGGGATGGAACTCGCCGAACACCTGGGAGTAATCGTTGGCGACAAGGTCACCGTCATCACCCCGCAGGTCACTCCCACCCCGGCCGGTATCCTGCCTCGCCTCAAGCGCTTCACGGTCGTGGGGATATTCCATGTGGGCATGTTCGAATACGACCGCAATCTTGCACTGATCAATCTCGAGGACGCCCGGCGGCTCTATACGATGGCCGAGGGCATCTCCGGCTTGCGGCTCAAGCTCGACGACGTGTTCTATGCCCGTCAAATCGCGCGCGAGATCGGGCCCAGGCTACCGGGACATTACATGATCACGGACTGGACCCAGGCTCACAGCAACTTTTTCAAGGCCATTCAGACGGAAAAACGGGTGATGTTCATCATCCTGCTGCTTATCGTCGCCGTGGCCGCTTTCAATATCGTCTCTACCCTGGTCATGGTCGTGACCGACAAGCGTTCAGACATCGCCATCCTCCGCACGCAGGGCATGCCGCCCTCGACCGTCATGGCGATCTTCGTCGTACTGGGCACCATCATAGGTCTCTTTGGCACGTTGATCGGGGGCATTGGCGGTGTCATCCTGGCCCTGAATGTGGAAACGGTTGTCCCTGCCATCGAGCGCTTGTTCGGCGTCCAGTTCCTTTCGGCGGATGTCTATTACATCAGCGAATTGCCCTCCAAGCTGATCTGGAGCGATGTCTATCGGATCACGGCGGTTGCCTTCCTGCTGTCCGTCCTGGCGACGCTTTATCCGGCCTGGCAGGCTTCCCGCATCAAGCCGGCCGAAGAGCTACGTTATGAATGAGACAGTCCTGTCCTGCAAGAATCTTCAGAAGCGTTACGCCCAGGGCGACCTCAATGTAAGTGTCCTGGAAGACATCAACCTGAGCATCAGATCAGGTGAACGTGTCGCCATCATGGGAGCCTCGGGTTCCGGCAAAAGCACCTTGCTGCATCTTCTGGGCGGACTTGATACACCAACCTCGGGTGAGGTTGAGCTGAATGGCCAGAAGCTCTCAGCGCTGAACGAAAGGTCTCTCTCCAGCCTGCGAAACCGGGTGCTGGGTTTCATTTATCAGTTTCATCACCTGCTGGGAGAATTCACCCTGCTGGAGAATGTGGCTATGCCACTGTTGATTGGCGACCATGGCGTCGCAGAGGCCGAAGAATGGGCCCATGAAATGCTCGAACAGGTTGGCTTGGCTCATCGAGTCAGGCACAAGCCTGGCGAGCTCTCGGGTGGAGAGCGCCAGCGAGCAGCCATAGCACGAGCGCTGGTCACACGCCCAAGGTGTGTCCTGGCGGATGAGCCGACAGGCAACCTAGACCGAAAGACGGCCGAAGTGGTGTATGAGCTGATGCTAGCGTTGAACCAAACATATGGCGTGAGCTTTCTGGTAGTAAC
>NZ_BAAHXD010000054.1:0-20581 GCF_054657115.1 Methyloparacoccus murrellii
TTAGCATTGGCTGGTTCAATATGATAAAACAACAATCAATATCTGCGTCAAAGCCGCATCCAAAGTCTGATCAGTAGGTATTACTCCGGCCACAATAAAGCGTACAACCATGGGGTCAGCTGCTGCACCACATAAGGCTTCCATGGTTTGCAGCCGTTCGATAAAGAGGGCCGGGTTAATAGAAAGCAACCTATAGCAAATCGCTCTTTTCAACCCCACCCAAGACCTTAAAAGACACCAGCGAGTGAATATCCCGCCCAATAAACGGATAGACCTTCCTTCTCCAGTAGAAGATATCCGTCAGCCTAGTCAGCCAAGAATACACAAGCTTCTTGCGACCAAGCTCCACACCCAACTTCTCGTTCAGAAACAGGTGCCACATGAAAATATAATATCCCTCCCTCTTTGCGGTGGGGTAGACCACGTTATTGAAATGCGCCAGCATACTCCTAGAAAATAACGTATCAGAGCGCTGGGTAATGCTTTCCCCATGAACTCGATAAATCACGACAGGACGCTGGATCACGCCAAAATAATAGCCACACGCAAATATTTTCACATAGAGAGGATAGTCCTCTACCCCGGGATACGTTTGATCAAACCCTCCGACGGAGATCAACATATCCAGCGAGTAAAAGGCAGCAGGGGCAGGAAGTGATCCAAATAATATTAAATTTCTAAGCTGCTTTTTGGCGCTTGGCGGAAACAGTCTCTCCACGGGCATCAGGATTTTTTTTATTGTATTGCCTTGCATAGTATACATCTGCCCCACAAAGCACCGGATAGCGGGCGATGCGTTTGCATGATGCAAAAATATCGAGATACACTCCGGAAGCAAGATATCATCACCCGCTATGAACTTGACCCACTCACCCTGGGCCTGCCCCAGAGCCTGATTACAGTTCGCAGGGATACCAGCATTCTGTTCCGCACACACAAGCCTGGCGCGAACGAAGTGGTCTGCGTTGAGCGCAAGCCAGCTCTGACAAATCTCGACCGTATCATCGCTGGAAGCATCATCAGAAATAACCAGCTCAATGTTTGAGTAGGTCTGTCTCTTAATGCTTTCAAGGGTTTCAAGAACGTATTTTGAGCTGTTATAAGTGATAACAAGAACGCTCACAAGTGGGTATTCAGGCGTATTTTTATTATTCAAAATTATCACCTGTTGCTATCGACAGAAGCAAGATAATCCATGCATTAGAATCGTCAATTGATGTCGCCGGATGAAGCACCCCAACCTTTCTTTCATCATCTTCTGAAATGGCTTCATGCACCAGTTTTTATCGAATATGCGCCGTCCCAATCCACATCACCCCACACGCCGTCCGGGACTTACCATGGGGGGGGCAGGCGCACGGGGGCAAGCTGCCACGCGCCCGGCAGATGGTTCCTTCGTCAGCTTTCGCAGGCCAGACTGACCGCATGGCCATTCTGGCGCAACAGGGCGTGCTGGCGGGCCTGTTCCAGGTCGTGGGCCACCATTTCCCGGATCATGTCGGCCAGGCTGATGTCCGGTTCCCAGCCCAGTTTCTGTTTTGCCTTGGCGGCATCGCCGAGCAGGGTTTCCACCTCCGCGGGGCGGAAGTAACGTGGGTCGACACGGACGATGGGGGATGCCCGATGCGCGGGCGGCGGCAACGGACTGCCCTGGTCCCACCAGCCTTGCGCGTCGACGCCCTGCCCTTCCCAGCGGATGCGGATACCCAGTTCGACGGCGCTCATGTCGATGAACTGGCGGACGCTATGCTGCACACCGGTGGCGATGACGAAATCCTCGGGCTGGTCCTGCTGGAGCATCAGCCATTGCATGCGGACAAAGTCGCGGGCGTGGCCCCAGTCGCGCAGGGCGTCGAGGTTGCCCATGTAGAGGCAGTCCTGCAGGCCCTGGCTGATGTTGGCCAGCCCGCGGGTGATCTTGCGGGTGACGAAGGTTTCCCCGCGCCGGGGCGATTCATGATTGAAGAGGATGCCATTGCAGGCATACAGGCCGTAGGCTTCGCGGTAGTTGACGGTAATCCAGTAGGCATACAACTTGGCCACGGCGTAGGGACTGCGGGGGTGGAACGGGGTCGTCTCGCGCTGGGGCACTTCCCGTACCTGGCCAAACAGCTCGGATGTACTGGCCTGATAGAAGCGGGTCTTCCTTTCCAGGCCCAGCATGCGAATGGCTTCGAGCAGGCGCAGGGTGCCCATGGCATCGACGTCGGCGGTGTACTCGGGGCATTCGAAGCTGACGGCGACATGGCTCTGGGCGCCGAGGTTGTAGATCTCGTCGGGCTGAATCTCCTGGACCAGACGCACCAGGTTGCTGGTGTCGGTCAGGTCGCCGTAATGCAGCCTGAAATGCGCATCGGGAACGTGGGGATCCTGGTAGATGCCGTCGACCCGCTGGGTGTTGAACAGCGAGGCGCGGCGCTTGATGCCGTGAACGATGTAGCCTTTTTCGAGCAGGAACTCTGCCAGATACGAGCCGTCCTGGCCGGTGATGCCGGTGATGAGAGCGACGCGGGGTCTATGGCTTGCCGTGGTCATTTCTTGTGCGTTGGCGGGTAGGTGTCGAGCCTGCTGGCGTGGCCAGCCCTTGAATGGGGTGGGGTGAGGGTTGGGCAAAGCGCCAGCCGCGGTCCTGTGCGGCGCCAGGGCAATCGCAGGACCTGGCGGATTGTCACATGCGGGTTTCTTGCCGCGAGCGAGCGGTCTTCCGGGCGATATGGTCATGGGGGCGGCAACATCCCTCGCCTACCCCTCTCCCGAGCGGGAGAAGGCGGGGAGCGCTTGCCGGGATGTCGGCGAAGGCCTGTCCCATGGCCGTGCTGGCCTGACTACCGCGCCTGGTTTTCCGGTCTTTTCAGGAAGTCCTCGTATGCCAGCCTGAGTCCGGTTTCCAAGGCAACCGAGGCCTTCCAGCCGAGCGTGTTGAGGCGTGTGCTGTCCATGAGTTTGCGCGGCGTGCCGTCGGGCTTGCCCGGATCGAACTCGATCCGCCCTGTGTAGCCGGTGACCCGGGCAACGGTCTGGGCCAGCTCGGCGATGCTGATATCGCTGCCGGATCCGATGTTGATATGGCTCAGCATGGGCTGGGTGTGCCGGTCATAGGTCGCCTTGTCGAGATTCATGACATGCACGCAGGCGGCGGCCATGTCGTCGACATAAAGGAACTCGCGACGCGGCGTGCCGGTTCCCCAGATGCTGACCACCGGCGCTTCTTGCTGCCTGGCTTCATGAAACCGGCGGAGCAGCGCCGGGACGACGTGGCTGTTTTCCGGATGGTAGTTGTCACCCGGTCCATAGAGATTGGTAGGCATGACCGAGCGGTAATCGACCCCGTACTGCCGGTTGTAACTTTCGCAGGTCTTGATGCCGGCGATCTTGGCGATGGCGTAGGGCTCGTTGGTGGGCTCCAGGGGGCTGGTCATGAGGGCCTCCTCGGCCATGGGCTGGGGCGCGAGCCTCGGGTAGATGCAGCTGGACCCCAGGAAGAGGAGCTTTCGCACGCCGTGCCGGTAGGCCGTCTCGATGACGTTGGTCTGCACCATCAGGTTGTCGTAGATGAATTCGGCCGGATAGGTGTTGTTGGCATGGATGCCGCCGACCTTGGCGGCCGCCAGGTAGACCTGATCCGGCCGCTCCCTGGCAAAGAACGCCTCGACATCGGCCTGACGGGTCAGGTCGAGTTCGCCATGCGCACGGTACAGGAGTCGTTCGGGTGGGTGCCCCGCCACCAGCAGGTGGCGGACGATGGCCGAACCGACCATGCCACGATGGCCAGCCACATAGATTCGGGGAATGCTCATGATGCTTCTGTCTCGGGTGATGGTTTCATTCGGATACGAAAACCCCGCCCATCCCGCGCCGCGGAGGGGGGACAGTCCGGCTGCATGGGCCGGATTGCCAGCCTTCAGGCGCGAGGGCGGAAACAGCGGATTCCCGGGAATCCCGCTTCGGCAGCGGGAAGCCAGCATCGTCCTGTCCCCCGCCGGCACGCCGCTCCCGGTGGAGAGGGGTCAGGGTCTGCGTGAGTTGGCTTTTGCCGGGTGGTCAGCGTCTCTGCCTGAACGGCCAGCCGCGTGGTGGTGATGCGGGGCCCAGGCCGGTTCCGGGCGATGCTTACGGCGTTCGCGCCTGCCACAGGGCGTCGATCACCTGCTGTCGAGCCATCGGCCCCAGATGCGGCCCCATGGGCAGGCTGAGCACCTCACGGTGGATGGCCTCGCTGATCGGGTAGCGCCCCGCCGCCTTGTGCAGACTGGCGTAGGCGGGTTGCCGGTGCGGGGGAATCGGATAATGAATCATGGTGCCGATGCCCGCCTGGGCGAGCTGCCGTTGCAGTTCGTCTCGGTCGGGATGGCGGATGACAAACAGGTGCCAGACCGGGTCGGCCCAGTCGGGGACGTGGGGAAGCGTGAGGGTCGGAGCCTGCGCGATGTCGCGCGCCCCTCCCCCCTGTCCGGCTTCCGTCAGATACGGCGTGAGCGCATTCCGGTAGTGCTCGGCGATGGCCTTGCGCCGATCGTTCCATTCATCCAGCACGTTCAGTTTTACGCGCAATACGGCAGCCTGGATGGGGTCCAGCCGGCTGTTGTAGCCCTGAACCTCATTGTGGTACTTCACCCGCGAGCCGTAGTTGCGCAGCACGCGGATGCGGTCGGCGAGCTCGGGGTCGTTGGTGGTCACCGCACCGCCGTCGCCAAGCGCGCCAAGGTTCTTACCGGGGTAGAAGCTCCACGCCACCGCGTCGCCGCGCGCGCCGATGCGGCGCCCCTTGTAGCGCGCGCCGTGCGCCTGGGCGGCGTCTTCCAGCACGCGCAGGCCGTGCTTGCGGGCGATGGCGAGGATGGGATCGAGGTCGGCGGGCTGGCCGTACAGGTGCACCGGCAGGATGACCTTGGTGCGCGGCGTGATCGCCGCTTCGATGAGGGTCGGGTCGATGTTGCAGGTTGCCTCCAGCGGCTCCACCGGCACCGGGGTGGCGCCGCACTGGCTGACCGCCAGCCAGGTGGCGATATAGGTGTTACTGGGCACGATCACCTCGTCGCCCGGCCCTATCCCTAGCGCCAGCAAGGCCAGGTGCAGGGCGTCCAGGCCGTTGGCGACCCCGACCGCGTGCTTGGCTTCGCAATAGGCGGCGTATTCGGCCTCGAAGGCGTCGACCTCGGGGCCGAGGATGTACCAGCCGCTGTCGAGCACGCGGGTGATGGCGGCGTCGATCGCGGGTTTGAGTTCCAGATAGGCGGCACGGAGGTCGAGGAAGGGGATGTTCATAATGCCAATGTGCTCCATGGGTTGATGACGTCAAGCGCCTCGATTTGCCTGAAATCCGCCACATTGCGTGTCGCCACAATGCGGGCATATCGGCTTGCCGCCGCCGCATCGAATGGCAGACAGCGACCGGCGAATTCGCGTTCAAACATGGTTTCAGCCTTCAGCCCCAGACCTTGCTTGCGTTGCCCTTCCGTCAACAGGGCGATACCTCATTCGATTTCAGCTCGGGTGATGGCGCTGATCCACGCCGTGTCAGCCGATTGCTCGTCGAGCCATGCCAGCACAGCGGGATTCGGCGCAATGCGCATGAATTCAGAAAGCACATTGGTATCCAGCAAGATCATTCAGGCGCATCCCAGTCGAGGGGCGGGCGCGGCACGTTCCGTTCAGGGAGGGGCAATTCACCGGCTGCATCCCGAAAATGACTGACCAGACGGCTACCCAGACCAGCTGCCGGGCTGGCTGGCGTCAAGGCCTGACGCAGAATGCTGCGGACTTCTTCTTCCATCGAGTGCCCATGCCGGGCAGCCTGTATACGCAGACTGGTTTTCAGGGATTCATCGAGATTGCGGATGGTGAGCGTGGCCATTCGGCCAGCGGGCGCCCGAACGTATTCATGGCGCGGGTGATTGGGGCGTTCGATGCCGCGCGCCATGAGTTGAGCTTGAAAACACCAGAGCACTCTCGGAAAACCGCTGGTGAAGTTTTCTGTCAATGTGCGCGATGATGGCGATTAATTGATCGGCGGCGTCCATTGCGGCTTGCAATCGCTCAAAGCGTTCGTCAATCGAATCCGGGTAGTCGTGGGCGAATTGGTTGCGGATTTGCCACAACACATTCCAGTCTTCGGCACTGGCCAGCCAGCCAAGTTGCTCCAGTCTTGCAAACCGATCCAGTGCCGGCATGGCGGCCACCTCTTCCCCCAGTGCGCGCAACAAGGCGGGCATAAGCCTCCCGCCCATGTCGTCTTGCAAACGCGTGTAGCGATAGGCGAACTGATCCAGCAAACGACGGTCGGCCGAGGACGGATGTTCCAGATCAGCGAGCGTCAGTTGACGACACCGCATATCGCCCAACGCATCTTGCAACGCATCAAGGTGGCCATGACATAGCGCCCACGCTTGAGCTAACGCCAACATTTCAGGGGTGGGTTTCAATTGATCTGAACTCCAGTGGCATGAGCCACGGCAACGATGGGGCGGGTGTCGTGTGGGTATTCAATGACAACATCAATCTTACGTTCACCCAGTTGGCGTTCCAGCTGGGCAAGCAATCGAATTTTTTTGTTGAACAGGTGATCGCTCTTTTGCGGACCTGGGCATATTAGCAAATCAATATCCCCCCCCTTTTTGCTGTCATCCGCCCGTGACCCGAACAGTACCACCCGCGCGTCTTCACCAAATACATCGGTGGCGGTGGCCCGAATGGCGTTAATCTGCTGTTGCGTCAAGCGCATGTCGAACTCCGTTGGGTGGCATGCAGGCAGGCATGCCGTCATCAGTTCATTCCGGAATTATGACTCGGTCATACGGACCACCCGCCTCCGACAGCAACGCAATCGGCGCCGGGCAGGCCGCACCACATCATGGCAACGCCCAGTCGGATCATGCCGCCGGCAGCACGGAAGCTCTGGCACCAGCCCATCGTGACGCGAGGTACGGGGACGCGCTGGGCGAAGCGCCAGGATGCGACCAAGCTGCACGAAGGCATTCAGCACCAGGGCGGGCACGATGCCACGCAGTCCCCAGGCGAGATAGCAGGCCAGGGTGATGGCGGTACCGAAGAGCGCACCGACCAGGTTGGCACGCGCCGTGCGCCTGGGCGACTACCCCTAGCGCCAGCAAGGCCAGGTGCAGGGCGTCCAGGCCGTTGGCGACCCCGACCGCGTGCTTGGCTTCGCAATACCTGGCCCATGCGGTCTCGAACGCTTCCACTTCCTCGCCCAGTATGTACCAGCCGCTGTCGAGCACGCGGGCGACGGCCGCGTCGATCTCGGGTTTGAGTTCCAGATAGGCGGCGCGGAGGTCGAGGAAGGGGATGTTCATGTGGCGGAATACTCTTGATCCATGCGGCCGGTGAGTTCGCTCACGGTTTTCATCGGCAGAAACAGGCACAAGGGGTTTGAGGGCAGTGGCAGGAAACCATAGCTTTGATAAAGCGCCTTGCGCCGAACCACCCGCCCCGGATCACCGCAATCCAGCACATCGAGCATGACCACCGCGATGCCCAGCGGGACCGCGGCCCGCTGGATGCGTCGCAGGGCATCGACCAACAGATCACCGCCGAAGCCTTGCCCGGCATAGCGCCGGTTGCGGCCAATCATGGCGATGTAGGCGGCCGGGATCCGTCCGTGCGCTGGGCGCGCACGGGCAAATTTTTCGGGCAGGTCGCGATAGTCCACCGCGTGGGCGTTGATCGCGTAAAAACCGATCAATGCATCGTCTGCCGCCGTCATGACATAGAGCCGCACATTGCCGGCCTGGGCGAGCTTGTTGGCGGTCTTCCTGAAATAGTTGTCGACCGAAGCAATGCCGCAACGGAAACCGGTCCGGTCATGCCGGGACGCATCGAAGGGCTCGATGCAAAATGGCGGCGTCGATGTGGCGGTCACTTGACAATAACGGTCTCGCGATGCCGTTCAAAAGCCGCTTGCAGCGCCGGGCTGGCCAGCGGCGCCTGCTCCAGCGCACGAAAGAACGTCGCATGGTCCACCGGCTGCAAATGCGTGCGTTCATGCGCGGCAATGGTTGCCTGCGCGGCTTGGTAGGCGGCGTTCATCGTGAACGTCGAGTCGTCCATGCCAGACAGCGCGGCCGCCCTCTGGATCACGGCCTTGATGCTCGGTTTGGTACGAAAGTGCATACGTTCGTTGTTGCGCTCATCGATGGCTTGTGCACTGTCCGTACGGGTCTGCATGATCATGTCTCCATAAACGTCAACGAGGTGCAATGTGCGCGTATTCGACGTACATGAAAAGCATACGTCACCCCAACCCCAAGGCCGTCAGGTAGTCACCATAGTCCCGATAGTAATCTTCTTCGTCATACCGGTTCGAGGCCAGCACCATGCACACCGAGCCGGAGGAAAAATTGTCGAGTTCCCGCCACATCATCGGACAGACATACAGGCCATGGTAGGAACGGTTGAGATGGAAGCGCTGCTTCTCGCGCCCGTCGTCCAGCACCACGTCGAAGCTGCCGGACATGGCCACGATCAACTGATGCAGTGCCTTGTGCGCATGCCCCCCGCGTTCCGCGCCACCGGGCACATCGTAGAGGTAATAGACGCGCCGGATGTCGAAGGGGATGTGGCCGCCGCCTTCGATGAAGGTGAGCGGGCGATGGCGGCGTCGATCGCGGGCTTGAGCTCTCTGTAGGCGGCGCCGACGTCCAGGAAGGGGATCTGCATTGTTGTATCGCGTTCAGGTCAATTGGTACGAAGGGCGCGTTCGGCGAGGAAGTCGTCGTAGGTGCGCAGGTAGTCATCCGCTTCGTAGGGCCGCGAGGCGAAGACGAGCAGGACGGCGTCGGGGCTGTAGCGGTACTGCGTGCCCCAGATCATCTCGGGCATGAAGACGCCCATGTCCGGGCGGTCGAGCGTGACCTCGCAGCGGCGGTCGCCGTCGTCCAGCAGCACGCGGCAGGAGCCATGGAGGCAGATGAGGAACTGCTGGCACTGCTTGTGCGCATGCTCGCCACGCAGCTCGACGGAAGGCACGCCGAAGACGGCGAAGTAACGGGCCGGTGAAAACGGTACCTCGGTCGGCACCTCGCCCACGGTGAGCGAGCCACGGGTGTCGGCAACGCGTCGCATCAGATAGAGCGCACTGCCGCCGACGTCGAGCGGGATGTGGGCGGGGCGGGGGAGATTGCCGAAGCTCTGGACGTCGATGAGGCGTGGGTCAGGGCGATGCTCTTGCGTTGCGCGGTCGACGTAGCCGACGACTTGCGCGGGGTTGCCTTCGACGATGGCGTTGGGGGGGATCGAGCGGAGCACGACCGCGCCGGGGCGAACCCAGGCGCCTTGGCCGATCGTGACACCCTCGGCAATCACACAGGCGGGGTCGAGGCGAGCGTTTGCGCGGACAACAATATTGTCGCCCGCGAGGGTGACGCGTTGGCCGAGGGTGACGCCGGATTCAATTCGGGCGCCTTCGGGAATGATGCAGTCGTTGCCGAAGACCACTGGAGCACTCATGGGGTATTCCAAAGATTGAGATTAGTCGCTGGCAACCACCGTTACCGAGCCATCAAGAATGCGTCGATAGCGGATTCGCGAGGCTGTGATGCGGGTGCTTCAATTCGGTACCGATAGTCGAGTTCGGTTTCTGTGGTTCTCACCGCACCGAAACGCTCGTGGAACTGCCATACCCGCTCGTTGCCCTTGCGGACGTCGAAGTGCGCCGCGGTAAAGCCGAGGTGATCGACCGCGTAGGCGTACACCATCAGTGCGGATTCCATCGCGGCCTGGCTGGGGCGGCTGCTGTGCAGGATCCAGGAGCCCCAGCAGAAGCTCGCACCCTGCGGGTCGTAGAGCCGGACGGTGCCGATCGGCGTGTCCTGGTATTCGATGATGAAGTAGGCTTGGTCATCCGCTTGGGCGTAGCGCTCAAGCCAGGCCTGCTGCTCCGCAAGCTCGCCGCTGACGGCACTGAGGTAGCGCGACTTCCTGGCATCGGTGCGCAGCGACAGGATGAAGGCGGCGTCGTCTACCGTTGCGTTACGAAAGCTCAGCGTCTTGCCCACCACGCGCGCCGCTTTGCGCAGCCGGATCGGTGCCGCCGCGCTCATCGTTGCCCCCGAGGTAGCGCACGACGCGCGCCGGGTTGCCGACGACCACCGCGTAATCCGGCACCGACTTCGTCACCACCGCACCGGCGCCCACCATGGCGCCGCGGCCGATCGTTATGCCTGGCAGGATGGTCGCCCCCCCCCCGATAGAAGCGCCGGCTTTAACGGTCGTGACCGGAAAGGCGGGCGGGTACTGTTTGCTGCGCGGGAAGGGGTCGTTGGTGAAGGTAACGTTGGGGCCGATGAAGACGTCGTCCTCGATGCGCAGGCCGTCCCAGATCTGCACGCCGGACTTCACCGTGACGCGGTCGCCGATGATGACGTCGTTCTCGATGAGGACGTGGGAGCAGAGGTTGCAGTCGGCACCGATGCGGGCGTCGGGGAGGATGACGACGAATTGCCAGATGCGGGTGTTTCCGCCTATTCGTGCGGTCTGTACGTCCGACAGCGGATGGATATTCACGCTATGACACCTGGTCAAGAGGCCGATGGCGGCAGCCAATTATGAAATAGAATTCATGGATCATGGCAAGCAAAAAGAAAATCTATTGGAGCTTCCTAATTACTTTAGCCGGCACACCAGCGGCTAGAGAATTAGCCGGTATTTTACCCACAACAACCGAGCCAGCTCCTATCACTGAACCATCCCCAATCGTCACACCTTTCAGAATCTTCACATTGGAACCAATGAAAACATCATTTCCAACAATGACAGGAAACCCCCTGTGGGCAACAGAGCTTTCTCTATCAGATGCCCGCAACGGATGGAAGTCACTGTCATAGATACTTACATTCACTCCAATAAGACAGTCTTTCCCTATAACAATTCGGGTTTGCTCCGCAAGCGCGCAGAAATTATTATTTATCCATGTGTTTTTGCCGATTATGATTTCAGCAGTTTTGCTTCGCGCCTCAATATAACCATAGGTAGAATAAAAGTAAGGGGACGGGAAAACCCCCACCTTAACAGCCTCCCCAACCTGTATGCTGCCATCACCAGCCAACTGAACGGGCTGAATGTACTGAATACGCCCTTTAGATCTATTGGTCGAAATCCCTTTATAAAATGCTATTCTTGCAAGCTGGTAAATCTTTGCTGCCAATCGAGCTGGATTCCTGATCCCGCGAGCTATCTTGACTAGGATTCTCGCGACCTTGTTCCCTATACCAATCATGTACTCATTTCTCAGATAGTCCAGTCAGCCATTTAAGTCTTGGCATGGTGCTTAACCTTGATTTAAATCGGTTGCCATAACCAACCCTATGGATCAAACCATGCAGGGAGGCCCATGCAGCGATGACAACAAAAAAAACACCGAGTTCAACCCCGCAATACCCCGACAATATATGCATACCAGCATAGTAGGCGGCGACACCTGAAAGCAATAATAGCAGCAACTTTATGGTTGCTCTACTCCAAGTGAAACACATCAAATGATTTGCAACAATGTACATTGCAACAATATGGATCACATACAAAACAAAAAATGCCATGGCCGCGCCTTCGAGCCCGAATTCGGACAGCCCCAGCAGGATCAGAGCAAGATGCAGGAGTTGGAAAGCGGTTTCGGTCGCGAAAAACCAGCCGCCTTTGCCCAGCGCCAGCATGACGAAGCCCAAGGGCCAGGAAATGACGCGGCCAAGACAGCCGAGGATCAACCATTGCAGCAATTCGGCGGCATAGGCGAACTCCGGGGTGAGGAACAGCCGAACAATCCAGGGGGCCAGCGCGAGGGTGGCAAGCAAACCGGGTACCGCCAGCAGCAAACCGATCTCGGTCTGCTGGTTGACCAGGCGGACCATGGCGGGCTTGTCATCGGCCAGGGCGGAGAGTCGCGGGTAATAGTCTGCCCCCATGGCGCCCAGCACGAAGTTGATGAACATGCCGGACAGACTGAAGGCGGCGCTGTAGAGCCCAACCGCGTGCAGGCCATGGGTCTGCGTGATGATCGTGTTGGTGGCATAACTCACCAGGCTGCCGAGCAGGCCGCACCACATCATGGCAACGCCCAGTCGGATCATGCCGCCGGCAGCACGGAAGCTCTGGCGCCAGCCCATCGTGACGCGAGGTACGGGGACGCGCCGGGCGAAGCGCCAGGATGCGACCAGCTGCACGAAGGCATTCAGCACCAGGGCGGGCACGATGCCACGCCGTCCCCAGGCGAGATAGCAGGCCAGGGTGATGGCGGTACCGAAGAGCGCACCGACCAGGTTGGCACGCGCCATGTCGCCGATTCGGCGCGCACCCTGAATAAGCGCCATCTGCCCCCCGGAAAGGTTGGCAAAGAGGATGATCAGGCCCAGCGCGGCGATATCCAGGGCGTAGCCATCATGGCCAAAGGTCCATTGGCTGATCCGGGGTGCAAGCAGCATCAGGCTGGCCATGCCCGTCAGCCCGGTCAGCCAGGCGACGCGGCGCAAGGTCAAGACCGTGCGGCCGATGGCCTGCTCATCTCCGGCTGCCACCGCCGCCGCGACCTCGCGCACGGCGCTGGACTGGATGCCGAGTCCGGCCAGGGTGCCTGCGAATCCCTGAATGGCGGTGAAGTTGGCGATCAGGCCCGAGCCGACGGCACCAATGAGGATGGCGGCAAATTTGGTCCGGACCATCCCCAGCAGCAGGTTGAATCCCGCCACGCCGCCCATGATGGAGGAGGACTTGAGGATCTGGGCGTAGGAGGATTTCGAGGTCACGGAGTGGCGGTATGTAGCGCCGGGCGGCGCGATTGGGGGGGCGGCGGTGATCCCGCCTTGCCTTATTCCTACAGCGGTTCCGGCCGTGTCGGTTTGTGCAGGCGCGCCGCAAGGCGCGCATCGGACGTTTGCTCGCCGGTGAGGCGGTGCACATACCACGGCATCGCCGCGTCGATGCCCTGGCGGATGTCGTGGCTGGGCGCGTAGCCGAGCAGGCGCCGGGCCTTGCCGATGTCGGCCTGCGAGTGGCGCACGTCGCCGGCGCGGAAGTCGCGGTAAACCTTGTTGCCGGTGTAGTCGATGCCGTTGTCGGCCAGCGCCTCGCAGAGCGCCTCGAAGAGCTGGTTGAGGCTGCTGCGGTCGCCCACGGCGACGTTGTAGACCTGGTTGCGCGCCTCGGGCTCGGTAACGGTGGCGGCGAGCAGGTTGGCCTGCACGGCGTTGTCGACGAAGCAGAAGTCGCGGCTGGTTTCGCCGTCGCCGTTGATGAAGACGTCGTCGTTCGCGATCATGGCGGCGGTCCATTTGGGGATGACCGCGGCATAGGCACCGTTGGGGTCCTGCCGGGGGCCAAACACATTGAAATAGCGCAAACCTATGGTGTGGAAACCGTAGCAGCGCGCGAAGACATCGGCATACAGCTCGTTCACGTATTTGGTGACGGCGTAGGGACTCAGCGGATGGCCGATCGTTTCTTCCACCTTGGGCAGCGCGGGGTGGTCGCCATAGGTGCTGCTGCTGGCCGCATAGATAAAGCTGTGCGTTTTCGCGTCACGCGCGGCCACCAACATGTTCAGGAAGCCGCTGACGTTGGTGGCGTTGGTCGTGAGCGGATCAGCCAGGCTGCGCGGCACGCTGCCCAACGCGGCTTGGTGCAGCACGTGATGCGCGCCTTGGCAGGCACGCTGGCAGGTGGCCAGGTCACGAATATCACCCTCGATAAAGGTGAAGCGCGCCCATTGTGCCGACATTACCAAGGTTTGCACGTCCTCCAAATTGCGCTGATAGCCAGTAGCAAAGTTGTCCAGGCCCACCACGGTCTGATCCAGCTTGAGCAGGGTTTCCAATAAATGGCTACCAATGAAGCCGGCCACCCCCGTCACCAGCCATGTTTTCGGGTTTCGCCGCAATTCGCCCTGAAGGTGCTCGTATCGGGTCATGATGTGGATGCTCATAGTCGGCCGTCGGCACTGCCGCCGGGCAGGATGGATTTGACGTCGTAAATCACGGCATTGGGCAGACCAAGGGCTTTGATGCCGTCAGCCCCCAGCGCCACGAACTGCCGGTGCCCCACGGCCAGCAAAATGGCATGGTACCGCGCAGGGGCGGGGGCTTGCGGCAGGCAGGACAGGCCATATTCATGCTGGGCCTCCTGGACATCAATCCAGGGGTCGTATACGTCGACCTGAGTCTGGTAGGCAGACAGATGCTTGATGATGTCCACCACCTTGGTGTTGCGCAGGTCGGGACAGTTTTCCTTGAAGGTCAGTCCCAACACCAGGATGCGGCTGTTGAGCACCGGAATACCCTTTTTCAGCATCAACTTGACCGTTTCATCGGCCACGTGTTCGGCCATGTTGTCGTTGATGCGCCGGCCGGCCAGGATGACTTCGGGGTGGTAACCCACTTCCTGGGCTTTGTACGTCAGGTAATAGGGATCGACGCCGATGCAATGGCCGCCGACCAGACCGGGACGGAAAGGCAGGAAGTTCCACTTGGTGCCAGCGGCTTGCAACACTTCCAGTGTGTCGATCCCCAGTTGGTGGAAGATGAGACTCAGCTCATTCATCAGCGCAATGTTGAGGTCACGCTGGGTATTCTCGATCACCTTGGCGGCTTCGGCCACCTTGATGCTGCTGGCCTTGTGGGTGCCGGCAGTGATGATGCTGGCGTAAAGCCGGTCCACTCTGTCGGCCGCCTCGGGCGTGGAACCGGCGGTGACTTTCGTGATGGTGGTGAGACGGTGTTCCTGGTCGCCGGGGTTGATGCGCTCGGGAGAGTAGCCGACGAAAAAGCGGTGTTGGCCACCCTCCCCCCTGCCCTCCCTCGTCATGGGAGAGGGGGTTGGGTTGTCTGTGTCGGGTGCGTCGCCGGAAATGCCCTTCTCCGCTGCGCTCCGTGCGGTGGTGGCATAGCGCAGCCCGGATTCACGTTCCAGGATGGGGACACAGACTTCCTCGGTACAGCCGGGATAGACAGTGGACTCGTAGATCACCACGTTGCCAGGCTTGAGCAGGCGGCCGACGGTTTTGCTGGCGCCCTCCAATGGGGACAGGTCAGGGCGCTTGTAGCGGTCGATGGGCGTGGGTACGGTCACGATGTAGACGTTGCAGTCGGCCAGGTCCGCGGGGTCGGCGGTAAAGCTCAGGTGACTGGCGGACAGCAGTTCTTCCGGCGTGGTCTCGCGGGTGCTGTCGTGGCCGGCGCGGAGCTCCTCGATCCGGGCAACCTTGAGGTCGAAGCCGATGGTGGGATAGCGTTTGCCGAACTCGACGGCGAGGGGCAGGCCGACATAGCCAAGGCCGATGATGCCGATGCGGGTGTTGTCGAGATTCATGGGTTGCAATGATGCTGGGCGAGCAGGCTGAAGCAGGCGCGTTCGGGTCGATGTGTCTTCCTGAGGACGCTAGCCGGGGGATCGCGGCCTGTGGGGCGGGCGTGGTTTTTTGTCGCTGAGTGTCCGTAGCATGGGATTCTTCGGGCTTGGCGCCCTCAGAATGACACGCGCCATGAACGGGGACACCGGGCCGGCAGGTACGTGACCATGGCTTGGGACTCTTCGTGCTTGGCGCACTCACTATTAACCCGGCCACTTTTTATCGAACGGCTGTAAACCATGGGAGCCTTATGTGGCGCGGCAACTGACCCCATGGTTGTACGCTTTATTGTGGCCGGAGCACTAATGACACACCGTGAACGGGCGGGAACCATCGGGCACGCTACCGCCATCCGGTATCCTGTGGGGGATCACCGGTGGCCGACAGCGAAACCTGCTGGACCCGCGGCCCAGTTCATGTTCCGGGGCGGGCGCGGCTCTGCCCTGCCCCTGGCAAAACGGTCCGAAACCGGACCGTGGAGGTGTTGGGTGCCCAGCGGGGTTCCAGGGAACGCCGCTCAGGCCACTTCCCGGGTAATGCTGGCCAGCGGCAGACCCAGCGGAACCTGCCGTCCGAGCATCTGGATCAGCACCAGCGCGCGGGATTCACCGTCGCTCATCCGGAAAATGGCCGACAGGCCTGCATAAGGGCCTTCCTGGATGCGGATGCTGTCTCCGGTCTTATGCAGCGGCTCGGGGGTCTGGCTGGCGGCCTGCTCGCGGCGGCGAATCTGCTCGATCAACCGGTCATCGACCCGCACAGGCTGATCGCCAAAGCGCAACAGGTGGCTGACACCCACCGTGGAGCGAATGGGGGCCCAGCCGGGCCCCGTCAGGCCGTGGCCGAGACGGATGAACAGATAGCGCGGGAACAGAGGTTCGCTGACCACTTTGCGGAGCCGCCGATGCAGTTTCTCGACCGGTATCAGGGGCAGATAGCAGGTATAGCACTGACGCTCCAGGTTCAGTCGTGCGAGCGCTTCCTGCCGCGGCTTGGTGTAGACCACATACCAGTGCTGTTCGGGACTTTCGTTCACGATACGCCTTCCCCACCGATCGATGCCCCCGCCTCAGAGGGTGGTGCTTGCAACTCGGTACGCAAATGTTCGATTTCGGCACGCAAGGCCTGGTATTCGGCTTCCTTGCGGGCCAGGTAGTCCCTTGTCAGGCGAAGCTTGGCTTCCAGTCCCGCCGGCGTGAGGAGATAGAAGTACCGCATCTTGTGCGGGCTGTGGCGGAAATTGTCGACCTTCAGGAAGCCCTTGGCGATCAGCGCCTGAAGCAGGTAATGCGTCTTGCCGAGACTCACGCCGAGTTCTTCTGCCAGTTGGCGCTGGCTAAGTCCAGGCTTGTCGTTGAGCAGCTTCAGCAGCCGGAGATGAGCTTGTTCTTGTGGCGACACCGGTACCTTCACTTCCATGCACATCGATGAAAATCAAGCCAGGGCAACGCTGGCCAGCATTCCACAAGGGTCAACCTCGCCGCTGTGGCCGGCTTGCCCATCGGCACGAGACATAGCCGTTCATATCGTGAACGATAACAAAGCCCGGCAAGAGAGATCAAGGGTAGCGGCAGCATGTCCGGATACGGAAGGTCCCCTCGCGCCGTCCCTGCCTGGCAGAAAAAACGGCTACACCTGATCGAAGCGGGAGCGACCAGGCTGGCGATTCTCGCGAGGAACCTCCTCCAACAGACGCCCAAGCCCCTTTCGCTCACCGCGCCCCAGAATCATCCAGGATGGTATGGCACGCCGTGCGATGCAGCGGTAAAGCAGGATGTAGGTCCCGGCGAAAACAAGGGTAAAGGCCTGCAGCAGCGGGGTTCGGTCCCAGAACAGCACGGCGGGCATGACAGCCAGACTGGACAGGAACCAGAGATACGGCGAGGTCAGGGCATTCCGCTGCGTCTGGTGATGTTCATGATCCGAGCCGACCGCCCAGCGCACCACGATGCGATAGATCAGCTGATGCAGGTGCGCGGCATCCGGCAGGCCGGGATTGCGGCGCTGATGAATGCCGCGGCGGTAGATGGTGAAAAGCGTTTCGAAGATGGGGTAGAAGGCCAGCAGCAGGGGGAACCAGGGCGATACCTGCGGATGATGGGCCACGAGCAGGATGGAGAGTTCCGCGATCGCGAAACCGATGAAATAGGCCCCGCCATCGCCGAGGAAGATCAGCCCGCGCGGATAGTTCCAGATCAGGAAGCCGGCGATGGCGCCGACCAGGGCCAGCGCCGAGTTCTTCACGAATGGATCGTCGACCTGATGCGCCACATAGGCCAGACCCAGCAGGATGATGATGGCAACGACGCCGGCCAGGCCGTTGTAGCCGTCGATCAGGTTGAAGGCATTGGCCACGCCGGCCACCGCCAGACAGGTGAGGCTGATCGAGATGTAACCGGCAATCTTGACGTAATCCCAGTTGAGGCTGAGCGCTGGCTCTCGCAGCACGGCATCCAGCCAGGGGATATCCAGCCGCGACAACCAGCCACCCAGTAACCAGCCGCCCAGCGCGGCCGAGACCACCGTAGCAAACAGCCGCTGCCTGACGCCAACCCGCTTGGTGAGATCTTCGGCCAGACCGGCAAGAAAGGCTGGCCCGGCCGCTGCCAGCAGGAGCATCGCGCTTTCGGACAGCGGAGGATTGGTGCCCGTCACCGTCCCCCAGTAGCCGGCCCCCATGCCCAGCACGATCCCCAGGCCACCAATGCGCGGAACCGGGCGGGTGTGGTACTTCTGCACCCCGGCAAGATCATGGTCCGCGGAGTAGGGATGGTGCAGATGCTGGTAGCGCAGCAGCATCAGGACCAGCAGCATGGAGACCAGGAAGGACAGGGAGAGTGGGAGCATAATGTTTGAGGCAGGATGCGGCGATGAGGTTTCATTATGCATCTGATGCCCGTATCAGCAAAATACTGATCCATGATCGGATCTGCAATGCGCCTGCCGCCGAGACGCTGCCGGATACGTGGAATTACGTACGCCATTTTAGCGGATCAACAAGTTGACAATAGCTTTCTGACAGAACTTGACAGGAGTTTGCTTGAATGAATGACCTGGAACATGACGTCTTGCCAGGGCGTCCATCCCGAGGTGGAAGATGGGCTCATCCCCGGCCATCGGAGGGAAATCTGATCGGAGGGGCCTTCAATCGCTTGGCGGACAGAGTTGTTAGCCCGCGTGAAGACCAGCATGAAGAATGGCTCCGCCATGACCATCCTGGCGGGCTTCCGTCGTGTGCCCACGAGCGCGTGACGGAAATGACCGCCGCCGCCATGTTGCTTGCCGATCACACCACGCCTGGCCGCATATCCGCAACGAGAACGCCCTCGGACTCTTACGCGCTACCTGCCGCGAGGAACCGGTCTTTCCGGGCACATGCAGGAGGAACTCAACGCCATTGCCTGGAAGCCCGATATCCGTCCGCGTAAGATGCACGGCTCCCGTGCCCCACTTCAGGGGTACAACGACCTGCTGACGTTGGCTCCGATGCCAGACAGTGCAATCCACCAATCCGTGTTGCACTTGACCCTTGAAACCGCCGCATTACCTGACTCCATGCTCCATAAAGCCATCCGACGGTTGACGCCGTCACCCCACCTGCAAGCTTTCTCCCGTCCCTGTTCCGCCATCCTGCTCGTGCTGTTTGCCGGTCTGTGTTTCATGGGTGTAGCCCTGGCTGAGGAAATGTCCTCGACTGTCCAGGCACCCAGTACGGACGGCGCCACGACTGCCGCAACGGCTACGCCGCCGCCCCCGGGGGTGCCATCCGGGATGGCCAATGCCGAGGCTGGCGCGACGACTGAGCCGACATCAAGGGAGGGCAGCCCAGCGCCCCCTGGAACCGCGATGACTTCGCCATCGATGCCCCCTAAGAATGTGGATTTATCCAAAGAAATCGGCATCCCTTCCTCGCGAGAGGATGCGGCTCAGGGAAAAGGCTTCGGCTACGAAACCTTCAGTTCCGGTGGATTACCGATCAATCAGGGCCCGGTGGACGACCTTTACCTGCTCAGCCCGGGCGATGAAATCGTCGTCTCGATCTGGGGACAACTGGTCGAGACACTGAACCTGGTCGTCAGCGACGAGGGCTTCATCGACCTGCCCGACAACGGGGGACGCATACAGACCAACGGCGTCACCCTGCGCGACTTGAAACCGAAAGTCGTGCAGGCGCTATCGCAGATTTACGCGGCGTACATCAATGCCGTCGATCCCCCGAAAAGCACGGCCTTCGTCGATATCCGTGTCGGCAAGCTGAGGAAGCTCTCCATTCTCGTTGTCGGCGAGGTCAACAAGCCGGGCGCATACACCGTCAGCGCTGGCGTCGCGAACGTCATCAACATGCTGCACAACGCGGGAGGCGTGAAGACTGGCGGCTCCCTGCGGGAGATTCGTATCCGCCGCAGCAATGGCAAGGTCGATACCGTGGATCTCTACGGTTTCCTGCTGACCGGCGATATCGATTACAGGACGATCCGGTTACAACCGGGTGACTACATTGTCGTGCCACTGAAGCAACGGTCGGTGACCATCGAGGGCGAGGTACGCCGTCCCAATCAATACGAAATGATCGGCAACGAGGGCATTCGCGAACTTCTCAAGTTCGCGGGTGGCTTCACCCCCGATGCCTACCTCAGGCAAACCCAGATCAAACGCTATGAACTCAATCGCGGCGAAATCTATCTGGACGTGGACCTGGACCGTATCGTCGCCGATCCACACGAGGACTACCCGCTGATGGATGGCGACGTGATCCGGATCGCCAGGAATGTTCAGGTACGCAAGAACGTGGTCAGCATCAAGGGCGACGGCATCATCCGTCCCGGGACTTACGAATGGCAGCCGGGCATGACCTTGAATGACCTCGTCCAGAAGGCCGAGGGGCTGCGCGAATACGCGTTTCTGGATCGCGCCGACCTGATCCGGACCGAGAACGACTTCTCGAAGAAACTGACGGTGATCTCGCTGAAGGCGCTTTATACCCGTAACGTGTCCGGCAATTTCGACTTCTCGGGGAACCAGGGCGACAACATTCCTTTGCGAGAGATGGACGAGGTCATCATCCAGTCTGCCTACGGCATGGCGGGCAAGGAACGCTTTGTCGCCATGGAAGGACACGTCAAGGAGGCAGGCAAGTTTGTGCTGGCCAAGGACATGACGCTCTACGACCTGATCTTTGCGCGCGGCGGCTTCCAGGATGCAGCCTTCCGGAAAGCCACCTTTCTGGATATGGGT
>NZ_BAAHXD010000055.1:0-20265 GCF_054657115.1 Methyloparacoccus murrellii
GGCCGGCAGGACCGCGTCGACCACATTGGCGGCGATGACACTGCGCGGCATGCCGTCGAACTTGGCGGTCTCGGGGTCCTGGGCCAGGACAAAGCCGCCGGCAGCATTGAGCGCGATGCTCCCCCGGGTGCCATCCGTGCCGGTACCGGACAGGATCACCCCCACCGCCTTCTTGCCGAACGACTCGGCCAGGGATGAAAAGAAGATATCTATCGGGAGCGTCAGCCCCCTGGGATTCTTGGGTGTCAGGCGCAAATGCCCGGAATGGACATGCATGATGGTGCCGGGCGGAATCAGGTATACCTAGTTGGCCCGGATGGGCATGTCATCCTCGACCATGGCCACCGGCATCGGGGTATGCCGGGCCAGAAGATTGCTCATCATGCTCTTGTGATCGGGCGAGAGGTGCTGGATGACGACAAAGGCCGCATCCGTGTCACCCGGACAGGCCTTGAAGAATTTTTCCAACGCATCCAGACCGCCGGCCGAGGCCCCCAGACAGATGACATAATCATTGAAGCCGGGATTGGCGGCAGCGCCGGAATCATGGGACGACGAACGACTTTCCATCAAACCGGTACCTTGAGTGGATGAGTGAATGTACCAGCCCGGGTGTCACCGGGGCTTCCGTGGTTGGCGGACGCGGGACAAGCTACCTGTTGGGTGCGTGTTCCGCAGACGGGTTCCCGGTCAGCCCATACCGCTTGACCAGGACACCGAGAGCCATCTCTAGTATCGTCAGATCATGCAATTTCCTAAAGGCCCGATGTCCAGAGTCTCCAGGGCAGCCGCTCACGGCCTTGCTTGGATGCCATGCGCGACACGCCATCCGGGGGGGCATGCCCGGTTGCCCGGCAGAGCCCGTGACAGGCGCCTACCCGGCCTCGCATGACCTGTCCGGCATCGGCCACATCTCCCCCGGCTCCCGGGGAGCCCCGGCAGGATGACCACAACCGCCACAACCACCCGACACCATGAGCACCCGCCCCATCACCTGCATCCGCTCGACCGACCTCGACCACCTGGCCGGCCGGGCCAGCGCCAGCCCACGGCGACGCAGCAACCTCAACCTGCACACATCGAGTGACGATCCGGTCCAGCGCCTCTTCAATGCCTTGGACCCTGACACGTATGTCCGGCCTCACCGCCACGCCCGCGACACTGGCTGGGAATGCCTGCTGTGCGTCCGTGGCGCTGCCGTCGCCCTGACCTTCGACGACCACGGCCGGGTGACGCAGCGCATCGAGCTGGTGGCGGATGGCGGAACCCTGGCCATCGAACTGCCGGCCTATCACTGGCATACCCTGCTTGCCCTGCGCCCGGGCACCATCCTGCTGGAAGTCAAACCCGGTCCCTACACGCCTGTCGCGGAGCCGGATTTCGCGGCCTGGTCGCCCCGTGACGACAGCCCCGATCGCGCCGCCTATCTCGACTGGCTGAAGCAGGCGCAGGTTGGCGAGGCGGCACCGTCTCCGGCATGCACCGGCGCGGCAAGCGCCCGTCCGGGCTGAGACATCCACCTTGAAAAGGCCCGTCCCGGGCGCGTTGCGCAAGTTTTTCCCGACTTGCTAAACTGCGGACAGGCCGCTTCAATGCGGCGATTCTTTTTCAATCGTCTGAAACCCGCGTAGTCACGGACTCCCATGAGATCAACCTTCCGCTCTCTGATCGTCGCCAGTACCGTTGCCGTGCTGGCCAGCTCCCCCCTGACGGGCTGCTCCTCGAAGAAGAAGACCACCAGCGTCGGTCAGACAGCCAGCGGACCGGCCGACAAACCCTCGCTCGTCGAACAGATCGACATGACCCTCAGCGCCCGAGTACAGGCCATCAGCCGCAAGAACCGCATCCTCACGCTGAAATTCCCGGACGACAAGGTCGCCAAGGTCAAGGTCGGTCCCGAGGTGAGGAACTTCAACGAAATCGGCGTCGGCGACACCATCAAGGCGGCATTCCGCGACCAGGTGGAAATCTTCGTCGTCGGCCCCGGCGGCAAGCCGGCCTGGGAGGAGGTCGAGGAAATCAAGCCGGTCAGGGGCGCCAAGCCCGGAGCGGCCATCGTCCGCGCCTACGAATTGTCGGCCAAGGTGGTTGACGTCGACTACCAGAACCGCAAGATCACGCTGAAGGGCCCGCAAGGCCGGCTGATGCAGTTCACCGCCAAGCCGGAAATCCGCCGCTTCAACGAGATCAAGGCGGGCGACATGGTGGTGGCGCGGCTGATCGAGGCCATCGATATCGACATCCAGCCGCCGCAGCGCGCCAGCTCGGCCAGCCGCCCCTACCGCCGCTGACCGATCCGGATTGCCGAACCGTCCGGCGCGCCGGCAACCCCCCTGCCCATCACACCGAGGCGGGAGGCGCCTTGAGCGCGCCAAAGGCGGCCAGTGCCCGTTCCCGGCTCAGCTTGAGATCCACGATCGGCCGCGGATAGTGCTCGCCGAGCCGGATGCCCCAGCCAGCCAGGCGCTCGGCCCCCGCTTCCCAGGGCCGGTGCAGCCATTCGTCCGGCACCCGGGCCAGCTCCGGCACCCAGCGACGCACGTATTCCCCCTTCGGGTCGAAGCGCTCGCCCTGCAGAACCGGGTTGAAGATCCGGAAATACGGCGCGGCATCGGCCCCGCAGCCGGCGGTCCATTGCCAGCCCAGACTGTTGTTGGGGAGATCGGCATCCACCAAGGTGTCCCAGAACCAGCGCGCGCCCCGCTGCCAGGGAACCAGCAGATTCTTGGTCAGCAGCGAAGCCGCCATCATGCGCACGCGGTTGTGCATCCAGCCGGTCCGCCACAGCTCGCGCATCCCGGCATCGACGATCGGATACCCCGTCTCGCCACGCTGCCAGCGCCCGATCTCGTCAGCGCCGTCCTCGCGCCAGGGCAGCTGGGCGAAACGCGCATCCAGGGGCGCATCGGTCGTATGCGGGAAGTGGAACAGCAGGTGATGGGCAAACTCGCGCCAGGCGATTTCCCGGAGGTAGCAGCCAGCGCCGCTGTCGGCGGCAGGCACTTCCCGATCGCGCATGGCGCTGACGATCTGTCGCGGCGAGATTTCGCCGAAATGCAGATGCGGCGACAGCCGCGAGGTGCCGGGCTCGCCAGGCAGATCCCGCCGTTGCCGGTAGCCCCGGATATCGGCCTCCAGGAATTCCTCCAGTCGCGCCCAGGCCCCCGCCTCGCCGGCCTGCCAATGCGCATGGAAGCCGGCATCCCAGGGAATCCCCGGCAGCAGCCGCAACTCGGCGAGGGGTTGCGAGACCAGATCCGGCGGTACCGGCGGCAAGGACGAGGGTGCCGGCTCCGGCACAGGCTCCAGGCCCCTGGCCTGCATCGCCTTCCAGAATGGCGTGAAAACGCGGTAAGGTTCGCCGCCACCGCGGCCAATCTCCCAGGGCTCATATAGCAGCGCCGCGTTGAAGCTGGCGACATCGATCCCCGTCTCGCGCAGCAGCCGCTTGATGGCGGCATCGCGCGCGATCGCCGCAGGTTCGTAGAGGCGGTTCCAGAACACCTGACGGGCGCCGGTCTCGGCCAGCAGGCGTCGCAGTTCGGCACCGGCCTCGCCGCGCCGGATGATCAGCCGCGACCCGCGCTCGGCGAGCGAGCGCTCCAGGGCCGCCAGGCTGTGGTGCAACCACCAGCGGCTGGCGCTGCCCATTGCCCAGCCGGAGGCATCTTCCGGCGCATCGACGAACACCGGAATGACGCGCTCGGCGGACGCCAGGGCTGTCAGCAGGGCGGGATTGTCGGCCAGCCGGAGGTCGCGCCGGAACCAGACGATGGCCGTGCCGGCCGTCATGGGGATGCACCCGGCAAGCCGCATGCCCCGGCCGCGCAGCGCCGCCGGAAATGCCATCCGGCAAAGCGCGCGTAAACCCCGTCCAGCAGCGGGGCGAGACCGAGCGCGCGCACCAGGCGGGTCAGCCAGCGATAGCCGGGAAGCTCCGACCACAGCGCGAGAAAGGCGCGGGCCCCGCTTTGCAGGGTGCCTGCCCGGTCGATGACGTGGAACCGGCGCAGGGCAGCCTCAAGCTCCAGCCCATGGCGGGCCAGGTCCGCCTCCGGCTGGGTGACGTCCACCCAGGTAAACGGCAACTCACGGGCGACGCGCCGATAGTGGTCGATTTCCCGCCGGCAAAGCGGACAGCCGCCATCGTAGAACACGATGACAGGATTGCAGATTTCACCCACGCCACAGCCTCCGGAAGGTAGAAAGAAGCGGCTTAGAGACGGGCCGGGGACACAAGTTCGCCGGCAAGGCCACGTCAACCGCGCCACACCCTGCCACGATGAAAGGCCAGATAGTCGCGGTGGCCCGTCCGCAGGCTTAGGGAACGACCAGGCCCGCTTTCGCCATGACGCCCGGCGAGTGGTTCCGGCGCGGTTACCGGCTCATCGGGTGTGCGCCATCGTATCGGCGCTGCCCGCGCCCTCGGGGAGCAATCCAGCCACCGATCGGCCTGTTCCAGTTTCCGGTGCCATCGCTCGGCACTCATGGCCGTTCTGGCCGCACCAGAAATCCACAGGTCTCTCCTGAAACGAGAAAAACCGCGCAATTGCGCGGTTTTTCTGGGGTCTCCATGCTTTCCCGGTGCTGCATGAAACGCTGAGGCAGTGATGCGTTCAGACGTTAAAGCGGAAATGCACGACATCTCCATCGTGCATCACGTATTCCTTGCCTTCGAGACGCCAGCGGCCGGCATCCTTGGCACCCTGCTCGCCGCCGTGTTTGACGTAATCATCGTAGGCGATCACCTCGGCGCGGATGAAGCCGCGCTCGAAATCGGTGTGAATCACGCCGGCCGACTGCGGTGCCGTGGCGCCGGCCGGAATGGTCCAGGCACGCACTTCCTTGACGCCGGCCGTGAAGTAGGTCGACAGGTTGAGCAGTTTGTAGGCAGCGCGGATGACGCGGTTCAAGCCGGGCTCATCCATCCCGATCTCGGCCAGAAAGTCGCCCTTGTCCGCCTCGTCCAGCTGGGCGATTTCGGCTTCGAACGCTGCGCAGACCGGCACGACTTGGGCCCCCTCGGCTTCGGCATGCGCCCTGACCCGCTCCAGGAAGGGGTTGTTTTCGAAGCCGTCCTCGCGAACATTGGCGATGAACATGGTCGGCTTGCTGGTCAGGAGATGCAGTTCGCGCAGCAGGGCTTTCTCCTCGGCGTCGAGCTCCAGGGTGCGCACCGGCTTGCCGGCGTCGAGATGGGCCAGCACGGACTCGAACAGGGTCTTGCGCGCCTGTTCGTCCTTGTTGCCCGATTTGGCCGCCTTGGTGGCGCGCTGCAGGGCCCTCTCCACGGTGGCCATGTCGGCCAGGCTCAATTCAGTGTTGATGACCTCGATATCGGAAATCGGATCGACCTTGCCAGCCACATGGATGACATCCTCGTCCTCGAAGCAGCGAACGACATGGGCGATCGCATCGGTTTCCCGGATATGCGCGAGGAACTGGTTGCCCAGGCCCTCGCCCTTCGAGGCCCCGGCCACCAGTCCGGCGATATCGACAAACTCGATGGTGGTCGGCAGCACCCGCTCGGGCTTGACGATCTTGGCCAGGGCATCGAGCCGCGGGTCGGGCACCGGCACCACGCCGACATTCGGATCGATGGTGCAGAAAGGATAGTTCTCGGCGGCGATGGCCGCCTTGGTCAAGGCGTTGAACAGCGTGGATTTGCCGACGTTCGGCAAACCGACAATGCCACAGTAAAGCGTCATAGCGGGATGTCAGTAGAGAAGGATGATGGAAGTGTAGCGATCAGTGCGGGCCCGGGGATGGCTGGTGCATCCAGGCCTCCAGCCGGTCGAGCGTCCGCGCCAGGGCGCCGCGATTGGCTTCGACAAAGTCGCGGCCACGCCGGCCATAGGCCTGCGCCACGTCCGGCTCGCGGATAAAACGGCTGACCCACTGCCCCAGCTCACCGGCGTCGTTCACCTGCACGGCACCGTTGGCCGCCAGCAGCCTGGCACAGATTTCGCGGAAATTCATGACATGCGGGCCCATCACGACCGGGATGCCGGCCGCTGCGGGCTCCAGGACATTCTGGCCGCCATGCGGGACCAGGCTGCCACCGACGAAGGCAACGTCGGCCGTGCCATAGAAAAGCCGCAGTTCGCCGATCCCGTCGATCAGGTAGACGCCGGTATCCGGGCCACAGGCGCCACCGCCTGAGCGGTACTGCACCGCCAGCCCGGCGCGTTCGCAAAGCTTCGCCAGCTCGCCGGAGCGCTCCGGATGGCGCGGTGCGATGACCAGCACGAGGTCTGGAACCGTGCGCCGGATGGCGGACAGGGATTCCAGCAGTTGCTCCTCCTCACCGGGATGAGTGCTGCCGGCTATCCAGACCGGACGCTCGCCGAACAGCGTCCGCCGGAGTTCCGCCGCACGCGCCCGCATGGCCTGGTCGCAGGGTGCGTCGAACTTGATGTTGCCGGTGACCGTGACCGCCGCGGCAGCGGCACCGATCGAGCGATAGGCTTCGGCATCGCCCTCCGTCTGCGCGGCTATCAGGCTGACGGCGGAAAGGCTCTGCGCGGTCAGCTTGCCGAGGCGCCGATACCCGCGCGCCGATCTCGCCGAGAGTCGCCCATTGAGAATGGCCAGAGGAACCTGCCTGGCCCGTGCCGCGAGGAACAGGTTCGGCCAGATCTCGGTCTCCATGATCAAGCCGAAGCGGGGCTGGAAATGCGTGAAAAAGCGGTCAACCGCGCCCGGCAGATCGTAGGGAAGATAGACATGCCGGACCCGATCGCCCAGCACCTCGGCGATGCGCGCCGAGCCGGTGGGGGTGGCGCAGGTCACCAGCAAGGTCAGACCGGGTTGCCGGTCCAGGAGCGAGCGGATCAGGGGGAAGGCGGCCTCGCACTCACCCACCGAAACCGCATGGATCCAGAGGGTTGCCGGTGCGGGAGGGATGTCCCGGTAGTACCCGAGGCGCTCACCGATGCGTTGGCGATAGCGAGGCTGCCCGCGGCTTTTCCCCAGCAGCCGCAACAACACCCCGGGCAGGAAGACGTAGAAAAGCAGCGTGTAGAGTTGCTTCACGCTTCTTGCCCTGGGCTCGGGGCGCCGCGGAACGGCGCCAGTCCGGGTAGCCGATTACTCGGCGGCGACGGTCAGGGGCAGGATAGCCACGACGTCGGCATGCAGCTGGATGCCGATCTCGTACTCGCCGACATGGCGAATCGGGCCGGACGGCAGGCGGACCTCCTGCTTCTCGACGGCGATGCCGGCAGCCGTCACGGCCTCGGCGATATCGCGGGTGCCGACCGAACCGTACAGGCGGCCTTCGTCGCCGGCCTTGTGGGTAATGGTGACGGACAGGGCGCCGATCGCGCTGGCGCGCGCCTGTGCCGCCGCCAGGGTATCAGCGGCCTTCTTTTCCAGTTCGGCGCGGCGCTGCTCGAACTGTTCCAGTTTTTCAGCGGTGGCCACCACGGCCTTGCCCTGGGGAATCAGGTAATTGCGACCGTAGCCCGGCTTGACGTTGACCTTGTCGCCCAGCCCGCCCAGGTTGGGGATCTTTTCCAGAAGAATGATTTCCATGTTGATTGACCTCAGAAATTAGTTATGTCGTCTTGATTCAGGATGGGACTGCATCAGCCGCGCCGCGCTGGCAGCCTGCGCCGCCAGTCGAGCCAGGCATCGGTCAGCCCCGCAAGGGCGACCAGCAGGAGCAGGGGGGCCATGAACATCATGCCGATGTAGAGACCGATCAGCCAGAACCGGCCCGATGGACTGCCCGCGCACAGGGCATGCACGACCGAGAAACCGGTCAGCAGGAAGGCCATGAACATCGGCACTGACAGATTGGCAGCGATTTCGCCCGCGACACCCCCTGTTGCCGCCACGGCCAGCATCAGCAAAAAGGTGCCGGCAAGCGACTTCGGCATGCGCAAGCCCAGGAATTCAGCGCGGAATCCGCCCGGATTGTAGAGGCTGGCCTGCCACCAGCGAGCGATGAACAGGCTGAGCAATACGGTCAGGACGGAACCCGCCGCGATCGCACCGGTGGCGAAGCGCGCAAACACCGCCATCGACTGGAGGAGCGCGGCCTCGTTGCCGCCGGCGCCACGCTGTTCCAGCATCGGCCTGACAGCCTGCCCCAGGGTTTCACCCCAGTAGGCCGCCGGATCCCCGATGACCGCGTAGCATCCGAGCACGACCAGGATGCCCAGGCCGACGGTGGCCATCACGGCCATGGACAGGCTGGCGGTTTCCCGCAGAATCATGGCGATCACCAGCAAGGGCAGCCACATGGCCAGCGCAAAGCCGCCGGCCTGAACCGCGCTGCCCATGATCATCTGCCCCGCCAGGGCAACCACCGGCAGCGCTCCGGCGATCAGCCACAGCCCTTCCCGACCACCGCGCCGCAGGGTGGGCAGCGCCACGGCTGCCGCCGCCAGCAGGCTGGCCAACGACAGCATCCAGGACAGGATGGTCAGTGCCGCCATCACCAGAATGGCCTGCGAGCGGCCCTTCATGATGAAATTCGCCAGCGTGTTCACGGATGGGAAGCCCCGGCCGCCGTCCGCCCTGCGCTTACTCGTGGCTGTCGCAGAACGGCATCAATGCCAGGAAGCGCGCACGCTTGATGGCGGTCGCCAGCTCGCGCTGGTACTTCACCTTGGTGCCCGTGATGCGGCTGGGGACGATCTTGCCCGTTTCGGAAATATATTCCTGCAGCAGGTCCAGGTCCTTGTAATCGATTTCCTGGCCACCCTCGCTGGAGAAACGGCAGGATTTTTTGCGCTTGAATTGACGTGCCATCTAATTAACCTCGAATGCGCTAGTCGTTGTGTATCAATGATGCGATGCCGGGAAAGCTCAACCGGCAACGGGCTGCGCCGGCGCTTCGGCGGCCGGGGCGCCTTCGCCGTCGGCATCGCGAATCTCGGCGGACTCCTGATGTTCCTTGCGCGCCATCGGGGAAGGCTCGGTAATCGCGCTCTCCCGGCGGATGGTCAGGTTGCGCAGGACCGCATCGTTGAAACGGAAGCCGCTTTCCAGCTCTTCCAGGGTGGCCTGGTCGCATTCGATATTCATCAGCACGTAGTGTGCCTTGTGGATCTTGTTGATCGGGTATGCCAGCTGGCGGCGTCCCCAGTCCTCCAGCCGGTGGATGGCACCGGATGCCGACTCGATCAGGGTGCGATAGCGCTCCAGCATGGCTGGAACCTGCGCGCTCTGATCCGGATGAACCATGAAGACGATTTCATAATGACGCATGAATGCTCCTTACGGATGATGAAGCCTCCCGGAACAACGGTGAGGCAAGGAGTGACGGCCATGACTGGCCGCCGGCTAAAAGGCGGGAAATATACAGGATTCCGGCGGGTTGTTCAAAACCCGCCGTCAGCAGGAAGCGAGGAATCTGGCGTGCCGGGGCACGCCCCGGCATGCGTTGCCGCGGAACTTAATGCCGGTGGCCGCACATGCCGGAACCGCAGCCGCCCTGGAAGGCGGGCGCGGCGCAAGCCGGCTCGGCATGGGATGCGCCGCCACCCTTGCCATGTACGGCGGGCGCCGCAACCAGTTTCCTGATGTCGGCGCCGCCGCATTCCGGGCAGGCCGGCGCCGATTCACTGATTTTGTGCATGGCCGTGTAGGGATGGCCGCAGGATTTGCACTGATAGTCGTAGGTAGGCATGGGTGAATCCGTCGTCGTTAAGAGGGGAAGAGGTTTCGGGTTTCAGAAGGGCTTCAGAACCGCCAGGAGGACGATAGCGATCAGGAACAGCACCGGGACCTCGTTCATCCAGCGGTAATAGACATGGCCATGACGGTTGCGATCGTGCCTGAAGTCGTTCAGCCAGCGACCGCACTGCACGTGATACGCCACCAGCAGTGCCAGCAGCGCGAGCTTGGCATGCAGCCAGCCACCATGCCCATAACTGGCCCAGGCGTAATCGGCCAGCATCCAGATGCCGAAGAGCAGCGTCAGCAGCATCCCCGGCGTCGTGATGCCCCAGTAGAGCTTGCGCTCCATGACCTTGAAGCGCTCCCGGCTGATCGTGTCGTCCGCCAGGGCATGGTAGACGAACAGCCGGGGCAGATAGAACAGCCCGGCGAACCAGGTCACCATGAAAATCAGATGCAGGGCCTTGAGCCACATGGGCGATGTCTGTCCGCTGGATGGGTAGGAATCCGGAGCTGCCGTCCGGTCAGGCGACGACGGTTGGTGCGGGGCAGATTGCACTGCCCCTCGTCAAGATCACAAACCGTCGCCGGATGCCACTCAGTCCTCCAGTTGCTGGATGCCATCCAGGAACCAGGTCGGCTGGCGGCTGTTGCGGGGTCGGGTGAAGTGCCAGACCTCGCGCACCTGCTCGGGTCGCGCATCCCGCTCCTCGCGCATCAGGACATCGAACAGCACGGTCACCTCCCGGTCGCTGCCGGTATCGCGGACCTCCAGCAGCTCAACCTCGACCTTGAGCAGGTCGGTCTGATTGGGTGCGACGCCACGGGCACGGATCTGCTCCTGCAACTCGGCAAACACTTTGTCGGTGGTCAGTGCCCGCAACTCGGCCAGGTCACCCCGGTCCCAGGCCTTCTGCATCATCTCGTAAGCGACCCGGGCACCGTTCAGGAACGCGGGCGCATCGAAGTCGGCCGGCATCGCCACGCCATTGCCCGCGGGCGCGGCGCCGGCGGGCCCGCCCTTGCGGGAAAAGATGTCGGTGTCGAAACCGGCAGCGGGGGCCCGGCCATCGCTGCCCTGCCGGCCATACACGGAACCGGTCTCGCCCGCATCGGCGGCGCCGCCGCCAAAATAGCCGCCCGCCGACGCCGGACGCGCCTGGCCCTGGCGACGCGCGGCCAGCAGCCTGAATAGCAGGAAGGCGATACCGGCAAAGATCAGCAGGTCAAAGAAATTGATGTGTTCAAAGCCGCCGCCGAAGAACAGCGCGCCCAGCAGGCCGCCGAGCGCCAGACCGCCAAGGAAGCGGCCGAGACCGCCGCGCTGCGCCAGGGAGTCGCGCACCGCCTGATTGCGCTGCTGGGCCGCCGACATGGCGGGCTGCTGCGCCGGCATGTCCGGCCGGGCCGTGCCCGGATTCGAAGGTGTGGTGGAACGCTGGTACGGCGCGCTGTAGGACGGCCGGCTACCGAAGGAGCGACCGCCACCCATGCGGGCCGCGGAGACATCCGACACGCCCGCGGTGAATACGAGGAGCCCCAGGAGGGCACTGGTCACGAAACCGGATTTTCTAGTCATGGATACGTTTCTCTGTCAGGTATTGACCGGCAACAAGATGGTGCGCGGCCGGGGAAAAATCAAGCACGATCCTGCCGACGCCCATGAGACCCGCCCGCAGAAGACAGGTTCGCCAGCCGCGGCCAACCGGCGCGCCGGGGCTTGCCCGCCACCAAACTGCGCTACCATTCCGTGGTCGAACAATCCCGTTCCCAACATCAGCGAGACTTGCGCATGAACCAGACCCCCACATCGACATCGACTCTTGTCCGTCAGCCGGCCGCCAGCGTTCTGGCCACCAACCGCGTGCTACGCAACACCTATGCGCTGCTGGCCATGACCCTGATCTTCAGCGCGGCCTGCGCCGGCGCGGCCATGTTCATGAACCTGCCCTATACCGGCCCGCTCATCACGCTGGTCGGCTACTTCGGCCTGCTCTATCTCGTCAACCGTTTCAGCGATCGCGCCCTGGGACTTCTGTTCCTGTTCGCGCTGACCGGATTCATGGGTGCCACACTGGGCCCCATCCTGAATGCCTACATCGGCCGCTTCGCCAACGGCACGCAGCTGGTGATGCTGGCGATGGGCGGCACCGGACTGACCTTCGTCGGCCTCTCCGCCTATGCCCTGATCAGCCGCAAGGATTTCAGCTTCCTCGGCGGCATGCTGTCGGCCGGCATCCTGGTGGCGTTCCTAGCAGGCCTGGCGGCGCTTTTCATCCCCGGCCTCACTGGCCTGTCCATGGCGGTTTCGGTGATGTTCGTGCTGCTCATGTCGGGGCTCATCCTGTTTCAGACCAGCGCCATCGTTCATGGCGGCGAGACCAACTACATCCAGGCCACGCTGACCCTGTTCATCTCCATCTACAACCTGTTCACCAGCCTTCTGCAGCTGTTCGGTGTGCTGCAGGGCGAGGATTGAGCCCCCCCGCAATAGCCGCCGGCAAGAGATGCGTCGCCCCACAGGGAGACGCGACACTCCCGGCGAGCTCATGACGAACACCCGCCGGGACCCGCTGATCCGCTTCCCGGCGGCACACCCTCGCTGACCATTCCCTGCTGCCGGACACCGGCCGGGAGGCCGGGCGCCCTGGCCCATGCCCGAGCCGCCGGGGTGCGCCACTGTGCTATGCTTCGTGGCCTCTTCGCCCCTGCCGGAACATGCATCTCCCCGACTTTACCCGCCACCGCCTCCTGGTGCTTGGCGACCTCATGCTCGACCGCTACTGGCATGGCAGCACGTCGCGCATTTCCCCGGAAGCCCCCGTGCCGGTGGTCCGGGTCAACCAGATCGAGGAGCGCGTCGGCGGCGCCGGCAATGTGGCGCTGAATATCGCCGCCCTCGGCAGCCAGGTCTGCCTGCTGGGCTGGCGCGGGGACGACGAAGCCGGAACCGGCCTGGAAAACCTGCTGCGAGCCGCCGGCATCGACTGCGGCATCGAAACCCTGCCGGGCAACACCACCATCACCAAGCTGCGCGTGCTGAGCCGCCACCAGCAGCTCATCAGGCTGGATTTCGAGGAAGGCTTTGCCGCGCCGGAGCCGGGCCGTCTCGTGGACCGTTTCAGGCAGCAGCTGGCAATGGCCGACATCGCCGTACTCTCGGATTACGGCAAGGGCACCCTGTGGCAGGTGGGCGAATTGATCGCCATCGCCCGCGAGCAGGCAAAGCCGGTTCTGGTCGATCCCAAGGGCACGGACTTCGGCAAGTATCGCGGCGCGACCCTGATGACGCCCAACCGCGCCGAGTTCGAGGCTGTCGCGGGCGCCTGCCGCGGCGATGCGGAGCTGGTCGAGCGCGGCATGGGGATGCTGGAGGCACTGGCGCTGGAGGCCTTGCTCATCACCCGCGGCGAGCAGGGCATGACCTTGCTGCAACGGGAGCAGCCCCCCCTGCATCTGCCGACCCATGCCCAGGAGGTCTACGACGTCACCGGCGCCGGCGATACCGTCATCGCCACCCTGGCGGCGGGCCTCGCCGCCGGACTGCCGCTGGCCGAGGCCACCCGCCTGGCCAATCTGGCCGCCGGTCTCGCGGTGGGCAAGCTGGGCACCGCCGCCATTTCGGCGGCCGAGCTGTCCCAGTCGCTCCGCGGCGGTTCCCCCGCCCGCCGGCGCGGCGTCACCGATGCCGAGGCGCTGCTGCCGCTGCTGGCGGCCGCGCGTGCCGAGGGCGAGCGGATCGTCGCCACCAACGGTTGCTTCGACATCCTGCACCCCGGCCATGTCGATTACCTGCAACGCGCCCGCGAGCTGGGCGACCGGCTGCTGGTGATGGTCAATTCGGACGACTCGGTACGGCGGCTCAAGGGCGCGGAGCGCCCGATCAATCCCTTGCCGCACCGCATGACCATGCTGGCCGCGCTGGCCTGCGTCGACTGGGTCGTACCGTTCGAGGACGATACCCCGCGCGCCCTGATTGGCCGGCTGCTGCCGGACATCCTGGTCAAGGGTGGCGACTACCCCGACATCACCGCGATTGCCGGCCATGACCTGGTCCTCGCCCGTGGCGGTGAGGTCCGTATCCTGCCCTTCGTCGAGGGACACTCGACCACCGGCCTGATCGACAGGATCAGCGGCCGGAGAACCCTCGACACCGCTTCCACCGCTGCCGATTCCTGAGCATGGCCGAACGTTCCCGCAAACCCGCCGATAATGTCGAGGCCCTGAAGGTTCCGCCCTACTCGATCACCGCCGAGCAATCGGTGATCGGCGCCCTGATGCTGGACAAGCAGGCCTGGGACAAGGTCGCCGACTTCCTCATCGAGGACGATTTCTACCGCCGCGACCACCAGCTGATCTACCGCGCCATCAAGCTGCTGGCGGAAAAGCAGTCGCCGCTGGATGTCATCACCCTGTCCGAGACCCTGGAGCAGCTCGGCTGGCTGGAGGAATGCGGCGGGCTGGCCTACCTCGCCACGCTGGCCAAGGAAACGCCCAGCGCCGCCAACATCGTGGCCTACGCCGAGATCGTCCGCGAGAAATCCGTGCTGCGGCAGCTGATCAGTTCGGGCGGCGATATCGCCGATCTGGCCTACCATCCGCAGGGCCGGCAGACCATCGAGCTGATCGAGGCCGCCGAGCAGCGGGTCTTCCACATCGCCGACCAGTACCGCCGCAAGGGCACCGGCTTCAGTCCCATCAAGCCGCTGCTGGCCAAGGCCATCGACCGCATCGAGATGCTGTTCCAGAAGGAAGGCCACATCACCGGTGCCAGCTCCGGCTTCAACGACTTCGACGAGATGACCTCGGGCCTGCAACCCTCCGACCTGATCATCGTCGCCGGCCGGCCATCCATGGGCAAGACCACCTTCGCCATGAACATCGCCGAGCATGTCGCCATCAAGGAGCAGGTGCCGGTGGCGGTGTTCAGCATGGAAATGCCCGGCGAACAGCTGGCCATGCGCATGATTTCCTCGCTGGGCCGGATCGACCAGCACCGCGTCCGCACCGGCAAGCTGGAGGACGACGAATGGCCGCGCATGACCTCGGCCATCAACATCCTCGCCGAAACCAAACTCTTCATCGACGACACCCCGGCGATGACGCCCACCGAGGTGCGCGCCCGCTGCCGCCGCCTGGCGCGCGAACACGATGGCCAGCTGGGGCTGGTGGTGCTGGACTATCTCCAGCTCATGCAGTCGCCCGGCGCCGAGAGCCGCGTCAACGAGATTTCCGACATTTCCCGCTCGCTCAAAGCGCTGGCCAAGGAACTCAACGTGCCGGTGATCGCCCTGTCGCAGCTCAACCGCAGCCTCGAACAGCGGCCGAACAAGCGGCCGGTGATGTCGGACCTGCGTGAATCCGGCGCCATCGAGCAGGATGCCGATGTCATCGTCTTCATCTACCGCGACGAGGTCTACAACAAGGAGACCGCCGACAAGGGCACGGCCGAAATCATCATCGCCAAGCAGCGTAACGGCCCCATCGGCACGGCACGCCTGACCTTCCTGGGCCAATATACCCGCTTCGAGAACTTCATCCACGACCCCTACGCCGGTGAGTCCTACTGACGATCCCACCCGCACCGCGCATGCCCTGATCAAGCTGACGGCTGCCGCCGGCAACCTGCGCCGCATCCGTGCCGTGGTGCCGGAAGCCCGGGTCATGGCCGTCATCAAGGCCAATGCCTACGGGCACGGCATGCTGCGCATCGCCCGCAGCCTGCAGGCGGCCGACGGCTTCGCGGTCGCCCGCACCGACGAGGGCCTGACCCTCCGCGCGGGGGGCATCGAGCAACGCATCGCGGTCCTGCAAGGCTTCGTCAGCCGCGAGGAACTGGCGGCGCATGCGGAGGCCGGCCTGGAACCGGTGATCCACTCCGACTGGCAGGTGGACTGGCTGGAACAGGCGCGGCTGCCGCGTCCCCTGGCAGTCTGGCTCAAGCTGGACACCGGCATGCACCGGCTCGGCATGCTGCCGGGCGAATTCCATGTCCTGCGGCGGCGGCTGGAAACCTGCCCGGCGGTCCGGCAGCCCATTCCGCTGATGTCGCACCTCGCCAATGCCGACGAGATCGAGGACCGCTTCACCGAACATCAGCTGACGCTGTTTCGCGATGTCACGCGCGACGTGGCCAGCGAATCCAGCATCGCCAACTCGGCCGGCCTGTTCGCCTGGCAGGATGCGCGCCGCGAATGGGTGCGGCCCGGCATCACCCTGTACGGCGTCTCGCCATTCCCGGGCCGCAACGGGCTCGACGAGGATCTGGAACCGGTGATGACCTTCCGCTCGCGGCTGATCAGCATTAAGCAGGTGCCGGCCGGCACCCGGGTCGGCTATGGCGGCGACTGGATCTGCCCGCATCCGACGCGCCTGGGCGTGGCGGCGATCGGCTATGGCGACGGCTATCCCCGGCTGGCCCGCTCCGGCACGCCGGTGCTGGTGCGCGGCCGGCGCGTGCCGCTGATCGGGCGCGTCTCGATGGACATGATCACGCTGGACCTGACCGCATGTCCCGAGGCGGACATCGGCGATCTCGTCACCCTCTGGGGGGAAGGCCTGCCGGTGGAGGAGATCGCCAACCAGGCCGGCACCATTCCCTACGACCTGCTCTGCGGTATCACCCAGCGCGTGCGCATCATCGACGTCTGAGGCGAGGATGCGTCGACGCCCTCTTTCGCCGGTCCCCATGAGCGGGTGGCACAGGGTCCTGGTGGCGATACTGGCGGCCATCCAGCTGACGGGCTGCGCGACCCTGCCGCCACCGACCGGCGCCGCGGGCACCCGGGGCGAACCGACGGCAGACGAAATCGATCACCTGCTGGAAGCCGCGGCGAGCCCGGCGTCCGGACAGAAACCGGCCCGCCCCGGACCGGCCAGCAGTCAGCCGGTCCGGGCGGGCGTCGGCGATACCCGCACGCGCATCCGTCATCTGCTGCCGCCCGGTATCCAGGATGCCGGGGGCTGGGCCCGGGACATGGCGACGGCCTTCGCGGCGCTGCGACTGGCGCCGACCGACGAAAACCTGTGCGCCGTCATCGCGGTCACCGAGCAGGAATCCTCGTTCCAGGCCGATCCCCCGGTGGCGGGCCTGCCACGCATCGTGCGGGCCGAGATCGACAGGCGCGCCGAACGCTACCACATTCCCGCAGGCGCGCTGGAGCTGGCCCTGTCGATGCGGTCGCCGGATGGCCACAGCTACCGGGAGCGCATCGCTGCCTTGCGGACCGAGAACGACCTGAACCGGCTATACGCGGACATGACGGCCGAGCTGCCGTTCGGAAGGCAATGGCTGGCGCACTACAACCCGGTCAGGACGGGAGGACCGATGCAGGTCAGCCTTGCCTTCGCCGAGCGGCAGGTGCGGGAAAAACCCTACCCCTATCCGCGCACCGGCTCGCTGCGCGAGGAACTGTTCAGCCGCCGCGGCGGGCTGTATTTCGGCGCCGCCTACCTGCTCGACTACCCGGCCACCTATCGGCAGATGCGCTACCGCTTCGCCGACTTCAACGCCGGTCGCTACGCCAGCCGCAATGCGGCCTTCCAGCAGACGGTCGGCCAGCTGACCGGCATCGACATCGAACCGGACGGCGATCTCCTGCGCTACCGGGATGGCACTGTCAGCGAGGAACCCAGCCAGACCCAGCAGGCCACGCTTCAGCTGGCGAACGCCCTGGGCCTGGGCGCATCGGCCATCCTGGCTGACCTGCGCCAGGAGAAATCGGCCGGCTTCGAGCAGACCGAGCTTTATCGGCACCTGTTCCTGCTGGCCCAGCAGCGCGGCCTCCGGCCAGATTCGGCACGCTTGCCGGAAATCCGGCTGAACAGCCCGAAAATCACCCGCGGACTGACCACGGCCCGGTTCGCCCAGCGCGTCAACGAGCGTTTCAACCGTTGCCTGCGTCGCCGCTAAAGGTCATGCCAAGCGCCCAGGCGGGCCGATACCGACGGTAACGGTCATGCCGAACGGCAGCCGATCTGCCGGGAAGGCCGGCGGCACCCTATAATTCCGCTTTTTTTCGACTCATCAGGTAGCGATTCCATGTCCACCACCATCAAGAAAGTTGCCCTCGCCTACTCCGGCGGCCTTGACACCTCGGTCATCCTGCAATGGCTGCGGGAAACCTATCAGTGCGAAATCGTCACCTTCACAGCGGACATCGGCCAGGGCGAGGAAGTGGAGCCGGCGCGGGCCAAGGCGCAGGCCATGGGCATCCAGGAGATCTACATCGACGACCTGACGGAAGAATTCGCACGCGATTTCGTGTTCCCGATGTTCCGCACCAACGCCATTTACGAAGGCGAATACCTGCTGGGCACGTCGATCGCCCGCCCGCTGATCGCCAAGCGGCTGATCGAGATCGTCAACGAAACCGGCTGCGACGCCATCTGCCACGGCGCGACCGGCAAGGGCAACGATCAGGTGCGCTTCGAACTGGGCGCCTACGCGCTCAAGCCCGACATTAAGGTTATCGCGCCCTGGCGCGAATGGGATCTGACCTCGCGCGAAACCCTGCTGGCCTACGCGGAACAGCACGGCATCCCGATCGAGATGAAGCGCGGCAAGGCCTCGCCCTACTCCATGGACGCCAATCTGCTGCACATTTCCTACGAGGGCGGCGTCCTGGAGGATCCGTGGGCCGAACCCGAGGAAAGCATGTGGCGCTGGAGCGTCTCGCCCGAGGCGGCTCCGGACCAGCCCACCTATGTCGAGCTGAGCTATGAACGCGGTGATATCGTCGCCATCGACGGCGAGCGCATGTCCCCGGCCCGGGTGCTGGCGCGCCTGAACCAGCTGGGCGGCGCCAACGGTATCGGTCGCCTGGACATCGTCGAGAACCGCTACGTCGGCATGAAGTCGCGGGGTTGCTACGAAACCCCGGGCGGCACCATCATGCTCAAGGCCCATCGGGCCATCGAGTCCCTGACCCTGGACCGCGAGGTTGCCCACCTCAAGGACGAACTGATGCCGCGCTATGCCAGCCTGATCTACAACGGCTACTGGTGGAGCCCGGAGCGCCAGATGCTGCAGAACCTGATCGACGGCTCGCAGGCGAACGTGAACGGCGAGGTGCGCGTCAAGCTGTACAAGGGCAACGTCACCGTGGTCGGCCGGAAATCCGCGCACAACAGCCTGTTCGACATGAACATCGCCACTTTCGAGGATGATCGGGGTGCCTACAATCAGAAGGATGCCGAGGGCTTCATCAAGCTGAACGCCCTGCGCATGCGCATTGCCGCCAAGAAAGGCGCCCGTTTCGCCTGACGACGCCCTCCACTACCCTGCCCGGTCAGCGCCCCGGAGGCGCCACCGGGCAGAGGCTTCGGCCGTCCCGCCTCAACGTACCCTGACGTTGAACACCGCCGAGCGGATGGCCTCCCGGCCCTCGCCCCAGGGGCGCCGGTACTCGAAGCGCAACAGCCCGTCGCCCCTGGCCAGCGGCCGGAAGGTCCAGACCTCCTGCCCGCCCAGCCCCAGCAGTCCGCCAGGATTCGCCTGCTCCTGATAATCCGGGGCATCGCCCACGGTCTCCAGAATTTGCCCCGTGCGGTCGATGAGCAGCCAGCGATAGCCCGTGGTCCAGCTGGCATCGAGACGGATCACCAACCGCTGCTGCATGTCCAGATCCACGGTGGCACCGGCATCCCGCGTGGCGACCTCGACAACCGGGATGCCGGGCTCGTCGATCACCGGCAGACACCCGCCGCCGGCTGCGAGCATCCCTGCCAGCAACGCCAGGCGGATCGATCGGCGGGCCGTGCGCCGGCGCATGGCGGACAAGCCGGCAACCGATGCCGGGCGCTCAGACGGCGTAGGCCTTGCGGTAATACGGCCAGGTCTGCACGTGCAGATACTTCCGGATCGGCGACTTGATCACGGAAACGCAGAGCGCGATCGAGAACAGACACCAGACCGCCGCGTACTCATTGGGATTGGAGGTCAGGATGTCGGAGATCAGCGGCCCCACCAGGTAGTGGAAGCCGACGAAGCGCCAGGAGCCGTACAGGATCGGCATCCAGAAGGCGGTGAGGATGTAGGTGAAGCCATGCAGCCCGTAACGGAAACCGAAGGGGTTGTCGGGATAGTCCGACATCAGGCCGTTGAGTGGCAGCTGCCAGGCGATGTGCCAGTCGCCGGAAACGGAGCAGGCCTCGGCCCCGCAGAATCCCTCGAAGCCGATGATGCACTTGCCCGCCCAGGCGAAGGGATACATCTTGACCAGCATCGCCAGCGCCCCCACGGCGCAGATGCTGTAGACGACCGTGCTGATCTTCCGCTTGACCTCCTCGGGAATGAAATACATGGCCACCATGTTGACGAAGAAGGGCTGGAAGGCGATGTGCAGATAGCCGAAAAGCGTCAGTATCTGGTTGGGTGGCGCATCGCAGAGGTTGATGTAGACGTAGGTTGCCGCCTGCAGCAGTTCCATGCAGGCGAAATAGGTCAAGGGAATCCACAACTCCTTCGACTCGCCCTTCCAGGCAACGTAGGCGGCGGTGCCAAAACCGACCGTGGCCAGCACGGCCGAGGCTTCTCCACTCCAGCACATAAGGTATTTCCTCTTAAATTATCGTTATCGGATTCGGAGCCGGACAAAGCGGCGGCGCCACGGTGGCGCCTGACGCTCTCGTTAG
>NZ_BAAHXD010000056.1:0-19974 GCF_054657115.1 Methyloparacoccus murrellii
ATCGAGTAATCAGGTTCGAGGGGCGTGCCATGCGCGCCCTTCGGTAAGCAGGGTTAAAGGTCAGTAGCTCAATTGGTAGAGCAGCGGTCTCCAAAACCGCAGGTTGGGGGTTCGAGCCCCTCCTGGCCTGCCATTTCCCTTCCGACATCTCACGTTTCACCGAAATAAAGGAATTCCCATGAGTGCGAGGGAGGAATCGACGTCGTCCTCGGGTCTGGATACTGCCAGGCTGGTGGTGGCCATCCTGATTCTGGTGGGCGGAATCGTCGGCTTTTATTACTTCGCGGACAAGGGGCTGGTGTACCGGGTTCTGGGTATCCTGGCGGCTTCCATCGCCTCGATTGCTCTGATTCTGGCTACCGCGATGGGGAAATCCTTCTTGGGTTTTTTGCGCGAGTCGCGGGTCGAGGTCAGGAAAATGATCTGGCCGACGCGCCAGGAAACCATGCAGTCGACGCTGGTTGTTGTGGCCCTGGTTTTTCTGGTTGGTCTTCTGCTGTGGACGTTGGACGCCATGCTTTTCTGGGGTGTCAGTCACCTCACCGGACAAGGGAAGTAGTCCGATGTCCTTCCGCTGGTATGTCGTGCATGCCTATTCCAACTATGAAAATCAGGTAAAGCGCTCGCTGGAAGAGCGTATTACCCGTTCCGGCCTTGATCAGTATTTTGGTCGCATCTTGGTCCCGACTGAGGAAGTGGTCGAGATGCGCCAGGGTCAGCAGCGTAAGAGCGAGCGCAAATTTTTTCCGGGCTATGTGCTGGTGCAGATGGAGCTAAACGAGGAAACCTGGCACCTGGTCAAGGAGGTTCCCCGTGTGCTTGGCTTCATCGGTGGCACATCCGATCGCCCGGCGCCCATCTCCGACAAGGAGGCGGAAATCATCCTGGGCCGTATGGAGGAAGGGGCGGCCAAGCCCAAGCCCAAGATTCTCTTCGAGGTTGGCGAAGTCGTCCGTGTCAATGAGGGCCCGTTCAAGGATTTCAACGGGGTCGTTGAGGAAGTCAACTACGAGAAAAGCCGGCTGCGCGTTTCGGTTCTCATTTTCGGCCGATCGACGCCCGTCGAGCTGGATTTCGGTCAGGTCGAAAAGGCCTAGTCCGCAGATACCCCTTGCGAGGGGTGGTTCGTCACTATGGGGAGCCGTTACCGGCGTCTGACCCACAGGAGTAAACATGGCAAAGAAGATTACCGGCTATATCAAGCTGCAGGTGAAGGCCGGCGAGGCCAATCCGAGTCCTCCCATCGGCCCGGCCCTGGGTCAGCGCGGCGTCAATATCATGGAGTTCTGCAAGGCGTTCAATGCCGCCACCCAGAATGTTGAGAAAGGCCTGCCTCTGCCCGTGGTCATCACGGTCTATGCCGACAAGAGCTTCACTTTCATCACCAAGACGCCGCCCGCGACAGTGCTCATCAAGAAGGCTGTGGGGCTGAGCAAGGGCAGCAGCAATCCCAATACCAACAAGGTTGGCAAGATTACCCGCACGCAGTTGCTGGATATTGCCAAGCAGAAGCAGCCCGATCTTACCGCGGCCGACGAGGATGCGGCCATCAGGACCATTGCCGGCAGTGCTCGCAGCATGGGTTTGGATGTGGAGGGTGTATAAATGGCTAAGCTGAGCAAGCGCGCAAGACTGATCAACGAGAAGGTTCAGCCCGGCAAGATTTATGCGGCCGAGGAGGCGTTCCAACTCCTGAAGGCGGTTTCGACCGTCAAGTTTGTCGAGGCGGTCGATGTGGCCGTGATTCTCGGGGTTGACCCGAGGAAATCCGACCAGGCGGTTCGTGGTGCCACCGTGCTGCCGAACGGTACTGGCAAGTCGGCCCGGGTAGCGGTGTTCGCCCAGGGCGCGAATGCCGACGCGGCGCGCGAGGCGGGTGCCGACATCATCGGCATGGATGACCTGGCCGCGCAGGTCAAGGCGGGCGAAATGAACTTCGACGTGGTCATCGCCACGCCGGATGCCATGCGTGTGGTCGGCCAGCTTGGCCAGATCCTGGGGCCGCGTGGGCTGATGCCGAATCCGAAAGTCGGTACCGTAACGGCGGATGTGGCGACGGCTGTCAGAAACGCCAAGGCTGGCCAGGTTCGTTATCGTACCGACAAGAAGGGCATCATTCACTGCACTATCGGCAAGGTGAATTTCGAGCCTGCCGCACTTAAGGAAAACCTGGAGGCGCTGCTGGCAGATCTCAAGAAGGCCAAGCCCTCCACATCCAAGGGGGTCTACCTCAAGAAGATCACCGTTTCCACGACCATGGGGCCAGGGCTCGCACTGGATCAGGGCAGCTTGGCTGCCTGAAGACTTTGGGTTGCCGGAGGAGCTTTTGCCTTCCGGTGACCGTCAAAGACCGCAGGTGCACTCGATGCTTAATCCCGTCGGGCCTGCGCAGACGGTGTACTGGAGTCGGCAACCGACGAAAGGAGCCGTGCAATCGCGTCCTGGCGGATTCCGCCAAGGCGTTGTTTAGGCTCTGAATGGTTTACCCGCTGTTCAGAATGTTACATATTGGAGAAACACAGTGGCGCTGAGACTAGATGACAAAATCGCTGTCGTCGAGGAAGTGTCCGCTATTGCCGCCAAGGCGCACTCCGCCGTGGCCGCGGAATACCGCGGTCTGACGGTGGGTCAGCTGACCGATCTGCGCAGGAATGCGCGTGCCTCCGGCGTATACCTGCGTGTGGTGAAGAACACCCTCGCGCGCAGGGCGGTCGAGGGCACCGAATTCCAGTGCATGCAGGAAGGTCTGGTGGGTCCGCTGATCCTGGCCTTTTCGCTGGAGGATCCGGGTGCTGCGGGACGTCTGATCGCCGACTTCATCAAGACGAACGACAAGCTGGTTGTTCGCCTGGTCGCGGTCGGCGGCAAGCAGTACGGTCCCACCGGGCTGGAGCGCCTGTCGAAGTTGCCGACCAAGGATCAGGCCATCGCCATCCTGATGGGCACCATGAAGGCCCCGGTCGAGAAGTTCGTGCGTACCCTGGCCGAACCGCATGCCAAGCTGGTTCGTACGATAGCGGCCATTCGCGATCAGAAGCAGGCGGCGTAGCCAACCACGGCACGCTCCTAACACACAATCAATTCGGAGAAATTCGATGGCAGTATCAAAAGAAGATATCTTGGAAGCTATCTCTAACATGTCGGTCATGGAGGTCGTTGACCTGATCTCCGCCATGGAAGAGAAGTTCGGTGTTTCCGCTGCGGCAGCAGTCGCTGTCGCGCCGGCAGCGGCGGCGGCTGCGGCCCCGGTCGAGGAGAAGACGGAGTTTGACGTTGTCATGACCGGTTTCGGCGACAACAAGGTCAACGTGATCAAGGTCATCCGGGCCGTCACCGGTCTGGGCCTCAAGGAAGCCAAGGACATGGTGGAAGGCGTCCCGGCGACCGTCAAGGAAGGCATCAACAAGGCCGAAGCCGAGGACATCAAGAAGCAGCTGGTCGAGGCTGGCGCAACGGTAGACATCAAGTAACTTGTCTCCGCTGTCAGGCTAAACCGCCCCTCAAGGCTGGTAGCTCAAGCTACCGGCCTTTTGGCGCTGTAGGGATGCGGTAAAGCCCGGCAGATATTTGCCCCGACCGGTTGCGTGAGGCTCCGCCGGCGGCTGCCCGGGCTCCCATGCGAGCGGGGCGGGAACGGCAAGGCCTGATCCAGGCCGTCCCCTCACTCTGTGATAACCCTGTTAGAACCGTCAGGTAAGGAATCGAAATGGCCTATTCTTTCACCGAAAAGAAACGCATCCGTAACAGTTTTGGCAAGCGTCGGGATGTGCTCGACGTTCCCTACCTGCTGACGACCCAGGTTGAATCCTACAAGCGCTTCCTGCAGACCGACGTGCAGCTGGCGCACCGCGCCGACGAGGGGCTGCACGCGGCGCTGAAATCCGTTTTCCCCATCACCAGCCATTCCGGCCATGCGGTGCTGGAATACGTTGACTATTGGCTCGGGGAACCTACCTTCGACGTCAAGGAGTGTCAACAGCGCGGCGCCAACTATGCGGCGCCCTTGCGCGTTCTGGTGCAGCTGGTCCTCTATGACCGCGATTCGCCCGCCGCCGCAAAGATCGTCAAGGAGATCAAGCGCCAGGAAATCTACATGGGCGAGATCCCGCTCATGACCGATACCGGCACCTTCATCATCAACGGCACCGAGCGCGTCATCGTCTCGCAGCTGCACCGCTCGCCGGGCGTGTTCTTCGACCATGACCGCGGCAAGACCCATTCCTCGGGCAAGCTGCTCTTCAATGCGCGCATCATTCCCTATCGTGGTTCCTGGCTCGATTTCGAGTTCGATCACAAGGACTGCGTCTACGTTCGCATCGACCGCAGGCGCAAGCTGCCGGCAACGGTGCTGCTGCGCGCGCTGGGCTATGACAACGAGGAGATCATCGGTCTCTTCTTCGAAACCAACCGCTTCATGCTGCGCGGCGACAAGGTATTGCTGGAGCTGATTCCGGACCGGCTGCGTGGCGACATCGCCAGCTTCGACATCCACGTCGACGGCAAGGTCCTGGTCGAAAAGGGCCAGCGCATCACTGCCCGCCACATCCGCGAGATCGGCAAGGCCGGACTGACCCAGCTGGAAGTGCCCCGCGACTATCTGCACGGCAAGATCCTGTCGCGCAACATCGTTTCCGCCGAGACCGGCGAGCTGCTTGCCAAGGTCAACGACGAGATCACCGATGATCTCATCACCCGCCTGTCCGAAGCCGGCGTCGATGCCGTCGATACCCTGTTCGTCAACGACCTCGATCGTGGCCCCTACATCTCCAATGCCATGCGCATCGACTCGACGGAGACCCAGCTGGACGCACTGGTCGAGATCTACCGCATGATGCGTCCCGGCGAGCCGCCCGCCAAGGAAGCGGCCCATGCGCTTTTCGACAACCTGTTCTTCTCGCCGGATCGCTACGACCTGTCCGCGGTCGGTCGCATGAAGTTCAACCGCCGCCTGGGCCGGGCGGAAGTCACCGGCAGCGGCGTGCTGACCAAGGAGGACATCATCGATGTCCTGCGCGAGCTGATCAATATCCGCAACGGCCATGGTGCTGTCGACGATATCGACCATCTCGGCAACCGCCGCGTGCGTTCGGTGGGCGAGATGGTGGAGAACCAGTTCCGTCTCGGTCTGGTGCGCGTCGAACGCGCCGTCAAGGAGCGCCTGTCCCTGGCGGATGCGGAAAACCTGATGCCGCAGGAAATCATCAATGCCAAGCCGGTGGCGGCGTCGATCAAGGAGTTCTTCGGCTCCAGCCAGCTGTCGCAGTTCATGGACCAGAACAATCCGCTCTCCGAAGTCACCCACAAGCGTCGCGTGTCGGCGCTGGGCCCTGGCGGTCTGGCGCGGGAACGTGCCGGCTTCGAGGTGCGCGACGTGCACACCACCCATTACGGACGGGTCTGCCCCATCGAAACGCCGGAAGGCCCGAATATCGGGCTGATCAACTCGCTGTCGGTCTACGCCCGCACGAACCAGTACGGCTTTCTGGAGACGCCCTACCGCAAGGTCGTCGAGAGCCGGGTTACCGACGAGATCGAGTACCTCTCCGCCATCGAGGAGGGCAAGTACTTCATCGCCCAGGCCAGCGCCAAGGTCGACGCCGAGGGGCGGCTGGTCGACGATCTCGTTTCCTGCCGACACAAGGATGAATTCACGCTGGCGGCGGCGACCCAGATCAACTACATGGACGTCTCGTCCAAGCAGATCGTGTCGGTGGCCGCCTCGCTGATTCCGTTCCTGGAGCATGACGACGCCAACCGCGCGCTGATGGGTTCCAACATGCAGCGCCAGGCCGTCCCGACCCTGCGTACCGAAAAGCCGCTGGTGGGTACGGGCATGGAGCGCATCGTGGCCCGCGACTCGGGCGTGACCGTGGTGGCCAAGCGTGGCGGCACCATCGAGTTCCTCGATGCCAGCCGTATCGTGGTGCGCGTCAACGACGACGAGACCGAGGCCGGCGTACCGGGTGTCGACATCTACAACCTCACCAAGTACACGCGCTCCAACCAGAACACCTGCATCAATCAGAAGCCGCTGGTGAAGCCGGGCGACCAAGTGGCCAGGGGCGACATCCTGGCCGACGGTCCCTCCACCGACATGGGCGAGCTGGCGCTGGGGCAGAACCTGCTGGTCGCGTTCATGCCGTGGAATGGCTACAACTTCGAGGACTCGATCCTGATCTCCGAGCGCGTCGTGCAGGAGGATCGCTTCACCACGATCCACATCGAGGAGAAGTCCTGTGTCGCTCGCGATACCAAGCTGGGGCCGGAGGAAATCACCGCCGACATCCCCAACGTCGGCGAGGCGGCCCTGGCCAAACTGGATGAGTCCGGCATCGTCTATATCGGCGCGGAAGTGAAGGCTGGCGATATCCTGGTCGGCAAGGTCACGCCCAAGGGCGAGACGCAGCTGACGCCCGAGGAGAAGCTGTTGCGCGCGATCTTCGGCGAGAAGGCGTCCGATGTGAAGGACACCTCGCTGCGGGTACCCTCCGGCATGGACGGTACGGTGATCGACGTACAGGTCTTTACCCGCGATGGTGTCAAGAAGGACGAACGCGCCAAGCAGATCGAGCAGGCCGAGATCGAGCGGGTGAAGAAGGATCTGAACGACCAGTTGCGCATCATCGAGAAGGACTTCTATCAGCGCGTCGAGGCCATGGTCCTCGGCAAGGAAGCCCATTCGGGGCCTGCACGGCTGAAATCCGGCACCGTCATCACGGCGGAGTATCTCGCTGGCCTGAAGCCGGCGCAGTGGCTGGAAATCCGCATGAGGGACGAGGACGTCAACCTGCAACTGGAAGCCATCACCGAGCAGATCGCCATCCAGCGCGAGGAGATGAACAAGCGTCTGGAGGAGAAGAAGCGCAAGATCGCGATCGGCGACGACCTGCCCCCCGGCGTGCTGAAGATGGTCAAGGTCTATCTGGCCGTGAAGCGCCGCATCCAGCCGGGCGACAAGATGGCCGGTCGCCACGGCAACAAGGGTGTGATCTCGCAGATCGTACCGGTCGAGGACATGCCGTTCGCAGCCGATGGCACGCCGGTCGATATCGTGCTCAACCCGCTCGGTGTGCCCTCGCGCATGAATGTCGGTCAGGTGCTGGAGACGCACCTCGGCTGGGCGGCGCGCGGGCTGGGCATCAAGATCGGCAGGATGCTCGAGGTGCAGGCACAGGTGGCCGAGATCCGGCAGTTCCTGAAGGATGTCTACAACAGCAGCGGTCGCACCGAGAATCTCGACGAACTCACCGACGCCGAGGTTCTGGAACTGGCCGGCAATCTTCGTGGTGGCGTGCCCATGGCGACGCCGGTCTTCGACGGCGCCAGCGAGCGTGACATCAAGTCGATGCTGAGGCTGGCCGGCCTGCCGGAAAGCGGGCAGACGAAGCTGTTCGACGGTCGTACCGGCGAGTCCTTCGATCGCGATGTCACCGTCGGCTGCATGTACATGTTGAAGCTGAATCACCTGGTCGATGACAAGATGCACGCGCGTTCGACCGGTCCCTATTCGCTGGTGACGCAGCAGCCGCTGGGTGGCAAGGCCCAGTTCGGTGGCCAGCGCTTCGGCGAAATGGAAGTCTGGGCGCTGCAGGCCTATGGTGCCGCCTACACCCTGCAGGAGATGCTGACGGTCAAGTCCGACGATGTCACCGGACGCACCAAAATCTACAAAAACATCGTCGACGGCGATCACCGGATGGAGGCGGCGATGCCGGAGTCATTCAACGTGCTGATCAAGGAAATCCGCTCCCTGGGAATCAACATGGAATTGGAGCAGGATTAGCGCGAGGCGAAGGCGCGCTCCGGGCCGCGGTTCCGGCCCGGCTTCCCCAGTGTTCAGATTAGGAGATGACCAGTGAAAGATCTTATTAGTTATTTGAAGCGTCAGAATCAGGTCGATGATTTTGACAACATCCGCATCAGTCTGGCCTCGCCGGACATGATCCGTTCCTGGTCCTACGGTGAGGTCAAGAAGCCGGAAACCATCAACTACCGTACCTTCAAGCCGGAGCGCGACGGTCTGTTCTGCGCCAAGATCTTCGGTCCGGTCAGCGACTACGAGTGTCTGTGCGGCAAGTACAAGCGCCTGAAACACCGTGGCGTGATCTGCGAGAAATGTGGTGTCGAGGTGACCCTGTCCAAGGTGCGTCGCGAACGTATGGGGCACATCGAACTCGCCAGCCCGGTCGCCCACATCTGGTTCCTGAAGTCCTTGCCCTCCCGCATCGCTCTGCTGCTGGACATGACCCTGCGCGAGATCGAGCGGGTGCTCTACTTCGAGTCCTACGTGATCATCGACCCGATGCAGACGCCCCTGGAGCGCAACAAGCTGCTGAGCGAGGAGGAGTTCTACGAGGCAACCCAGCAGTATGGCGATGATTTCGTGGCCAAGATGGGTGCGGAGGCCATTCATGAGCTGCTGCGGACGATGGATCTGCCGCGCGAAGTCGAATTGCTGCGGGAAGGCATTGCCGGCACCACCTCCGAAACCAAGATCAAGAAATACACCAAGCGGCTGAAGGCCATCGAGTCGCTGATCTCCTCCAACAACAAGCCGGAGTGGATGATCCTCACGGTCCTGCCGGTGCTGCCGCCAGAGCTGCGTCCGCTGGTGCCCCTGGATGGCGGCCGCTTCGCCACTTCCGACCTGAACGATCTCTACCGCCGCGTCATCAACCGCAACAACCGCCTCAAGCGGCTGCTGGATCTGAACGCACCGGACATCATCGTGCGCAACGAGAAGCGCATGCTGCAGGAATCCGTGGACGCCCTGCTGGACAACGGCCGCCGCGGTCGGGCCATCACCGGTTCCAACAAGCGGCCGCTCAAGTCGCTGGCCGACATGATCAAGGGCAAGCAGGGCCGCTTCCGCCAGAACCTCCTGGGCAAGCGTGTCGACTACTCCGGCCGCTCGGTCATCGTGGTTGGCCCGACCCTCAAGCTGCATCAGTGCGGCCTGCCCAAGAAGATGGCGCTGGAGCTGTTCAAGCCCTTCATCTTCAGCAAGTTGCAGTTCCGCGGTCTGGCCACCACCATCAAAGCCGCCAAGAAGATGGTGGAGAAGGAGAGTCCGGAGGTCTGGGACATCCTTGACGAGGTCATCCGCGAGCATCCCGTGATGCTGAACCGTGCCCCGACGCTGCACCGTCTGGGGATCCAGGCGTTCGAGCCGACGCTGGTGGAAGGCAAGGCCATCCAGCTGCACCCGCTAGTCTGCAGCGCCTTCAACGCCGACTTCGACGGTGACCAGATGGCCGTGCACGTGCCCCTTTCGCTGGAGGCCCAGCTGGAGGCGCGTACCTTGATGATGGCGACCAACAACATTCTGTCGCCGGCCAACGGCGAACCCATCATCAACCCGACCCAGGACGTGGTCCTGGGACTCTATTACATGAGCCGCGAAGCCGTGGGTGCCAAGGGCACGGGCATGATCTTCGCCGATGTCGAAGAGGTTCAGCGGGCGCTGGACAACCGCGTGCTCGACATCCAGGCCAGGATCACCGTACGCCTCAAGGAGACGATCCTGCACGAGGACGGACAGCGTTCCTCCCATGTCCGTCGCGCCGAGACCACGGCCGGTCGGGCGATCATCTGGACCATCGTGCCGGAAGGGATTCCCTTCGAGCTGGTCAACGTGGACATGACCAAGAAGGCCATCTCCCGCCTGATCAATCATTCCTACCGCACGCTCGGCATCAAGGCCACGGTAGTGTTTGCCGACAAGCTGATGTACATGGGCTTCTCGAACGCGACCCGCGCAGGCGTGTCGTTCGGCGTGGACGATATGGCCATCCCGGCCCGCAAGGAGGAGATCATCGCCGCGGCCGAGGCCGAGGTGAAGGAAATCCAGAATCAGTACGCCTCCGGTTTGGTGACCGACGGCGAGCGCTACAACAAGGTCGTGGATATCTGGTCGCATGCCAACGACCAGGTGGCCAAGGTCATGATGGAGGGCCTGGGTACCGAGGTGGTGGTCAAGCCGGATGGCAGCGCTGGCGAGCAGAAATCGTTCAACTCCGTGTTCATGATGGCCGATTCCGGCGCCCGTGGTTCGGCCGCCCAGATCCGCCAGTTGGCCGGCATGCGTGGCCTGATGGCGAAGCCGGACGGCTCCATCATCGAAACGCCGATTACCGCCAACTTCCGTGAAGGGCTGGACGTACTGCAATACTTCATTTCCACCCACGGCGCCCGCAAGGGTCTGGCCGACACCGCGCTGAAGACCGCCAACTCCGGCTATCTGACACGTCGACTGGTCGACGTGGCGCAGGATCTGGTCATTACCGAGGAGGATTGCGGCACGAACGACGGCCTGCTGATGTCGCCCCTGATCGAGGGCGGTGACGTCGTCGAGCCGCTGGCCGAGCGCGTGCTGGGTCGTGTCGTGGCCGAGGATGTGCTGGATCCGGCCAGCCAGGAGCTGCTGCTGACTGCCGGCTCCATGCTCGATGAGACGGCCGTGGCCCTCCTGGAGCAGCACAGCGTGGACAACGTCCGCGTGCGCTCCGTCATCACCTGCAGGACCCGCTATGGCGTCTGCGCCTCCTGTTACGGGCGCGACCTGGGTCGTGGCCACAGGGTCAACATCGGTGAGGCCATCGGGGTCATCGCGGCGCAGTCGATCGGCGAACCCGGCACGCAGTTGACCATGCGTACCTTCCATATCGGCGGTGCGGCATCCCGGTCGGCGGCCATCAGCAACGTGGAGGTGAAGTCGGCCGGCACCATCAAGCTCAACAACGTCAAGACCGTTGTCAACAAGGACGGCAATCTGGTTGCGGTTTCCCGTTCGGGCGAGGTGAGCGTCATCGACGAGCACGGTCGCGAACGTGAGCGCTACAAGATCCCCTATGGTGCGGTGGCTTCGGCCCGTGACGGCGATCGCGTCAAGGCGGGTCAGGTCGTGGTGACCTGGGATCCGCATACGCATCCGGTCGTCACCGAAGTCCGGGGCTATGCACGACTGGTCGACTTCATTGAAGGCGTGACGGTCAAGGAGCAGTCGGACGAAGTGACCGGCCTCAGCTCGATGGTCGTCATCGACCCCAAGCAGCGTGGCGGTTCCGGCAAGGATCTCCGGCCGATGGTCAAGCTGGTCGATGAGAACGGTAACGACATCTTCATTCCCTCGACCGAAATCGTGGCGCAGTACTTCCTGCCGGCCGGCGCCATCATCGGCATCCACGACGGTGATCAGGTGCAGGTTGGCGACGTGCTCGCGAGGATTCCGCAGGAGTCCAGCAAGACCCGTGACATCACTGGTGGTCTGCCGCGCGTGGCGGATCTGTTCGAGGCGCGCAAGACCAAGGATCCGGCGATCCTCGCCGAGGCGACCGGCACCATCAGTTTCGGCAAGGAAACCAAGGGCAAGCGCCGGGTTATCGTCACCGATGCCCAGAATCTCCAGCATGAGGTGCTGATTCCGAAATGGCGGCATATCACGGTGTTCGAGGGTGAGCATGTCGAGCAGGGCGAAACCATCGCCGAAGGCGATCTGACGCCGCACGACATCCTGCGGCTGCGCGGTGTCGCGGAGCTGGCCTCGTATCTGGTCAAGGAAATCCAGGACGTCTACCGTCTGCAGGGCGTGAAGATCAACGACAAGCACATCGAGGTGATCATCCGCCAGATGCTGCGCAAGGTCGAGATCACCGACCCCGGTGATACCACCTTCCTGCGCGGCGAGCAGGTCGACCGTTCGCGCTTCCATGAGGAGAATGAGCGCGTGGAGGCCGAGAACAAGATTCCGGCCTGCTACGAGCCAGTCCTGCTGGGCATTACCAAGGCATCGCTGTCGACGGAGTCCTTCATTTCCGCCGCCTCCTTCCAGGAAACCACCCGCGTGCTGACCGAGGCGGCCATCCGTGGCTCCAGCGATAAGTTGCTGGGGCTGAAGGAAAACGTCATCGTTGGGCGCCTGATTCCCGCCGGCACGGGCCTGGCCTACCACCTCGATCGGAAGCGGCGTGCCGAACAGGAGGATCAGGGCGAAACCGAGGAGACACATGTCATGGATACCAGCGAGGTCGAGGAAGCCCTGAAGCAGGCCTTGAGTCTCTGAGGCGGGCGTGAGTGACAGACCGCCCCGCCTGGCTGCAGGGGCGGTCTTGTCCGGGCGTGTTGGTCAATGAATCATGGGCGGCGCCCAGCAATCGGGGCGCCATCGAGAATTCAAGAGTCGGAGCACCCTTATGTTCAATGTGAAGCTTAACGTTCCAGTCCTGGTAGGTATCTATGCGCTTGTCGCTCCTGCCGTCTTCGCCGCAGGCGATCCTGTCGCCGGCAAGCAAAAGTTCTATACCTGCGAAGGCTGCCATTCCGTGCCCGGCTACACGAACGCCTACCCCACGTACCATGTGCCGCGCATTGGCGGTCAGCATGCCGATTACGTGGTTTCGGCCCTGCAGGCATACCGCGACGACGAGCGCAAGCATGGCAGCATGAAAGGCAATGCCGATAACCTGACCGAGCAGGACATGCAGGATATCGCCGCCTATGTGTCCAAGTTCCGCGGCATGAATGCGAGCCTGCCGGTGACCGGCAATCCGCAGGCCGGCAGGACCAAGGCGGCTGCCTGCGCCAGTTGCCACGCCGAGGACGGCAACAGCGAGAATGCGATGTTCCCGCGCTTGGCCGGGCAGCATGAGAGCTACCTCATTCGGGCGTTGAACGAGTATAAGTCGGGAGCCCGCCGCAACCCCATGATGATGGGATTTGCCTCGACCCTGAGCGAGGAGGACATCAGGGATGTGGCGGCCTATTACGCCAGCCAGAAAAAAGGCCTGACCTATCCGCAGGACTGATCACCGATGGGGCGTCAGGCGGCGTGGCACGCTGTCCCGCTGGACTGACGCCCGGCATCGGGATCTTGACATGACGTGGGGCTTATCCATGCAGCGTGGCAAAGCGGTGACCTGTCTGCTGGCGTTCTCTCTCGCGATGGCGGCCCCGTCGGCGGCCAGGTCCGATGGGGTGACCCAGGACCGGAAGATCATGGGCTGGCTGGAAACGGTATTTCTCCGGCCACTCAATCTGCGCGTCACCGCCAAGCTGGATACCGGGGCTAAAACATCTTCCCTGCATGCCGGCAACGTCGAACATTTTTCTCGCGACGGGGATCCTTGGGTCCGGTTCGAGTTCCGCGCCGACAAGACCGCCGACCCGATCAGGATCGAGCGACCCCTGGTGAGGAAAGCGGTCATCAAGGAGCGGCTGTCGCGATCCTCCACCCGGGATGTGGTCACGCTGACCATCTGTAAGAACGGTCGGGACTATGAGACAGAATTCACCCTCAATGACCGTAGCAGCTTCAATTATCCCGTTCTGCTGGGCCGCAGTTTCCTTGCCGATGTGGCGCTGGTGGATTCTGCCGCGACGTTCATCTTCAAGGGCGATCAGGATGCCTGTGGCCAGCGAGGCAATGGGTCTGATGCCAAATCGGGCAAGCCTTAGCCGCATCGGATGCCGTTGCCGCTAGGTGGTTGTCATGCGTGGCGTCCACGTCAAGATTCTCGCCCTGCTGCTGACCGCGCTCGGCCTGAGCGTATGCTGGTTCAAGGTGACACGCCTGGGCCTGCCGCTGGTACCGACCGAGAAGGCCGAGGTGCTGACGGTCGAGGCGCGCATCGAATTCAAGGCCCGGCGCAATTCCGCCGCCAAGGTACGCTTCTATATTCCGCGCCAGCCCGCGGGCTATACCGTGGTGGACGAAAATTTCGTCTCCGGCAGTTACGGGCTGACGACCGAGGACGATGGTCTGCGTCGGGTGGCCGAGTGGGCTGTCCGCCAGGCCAAGGGCTATCAGGTGCTGTATTACCGCCTGCATCTGGCGCGTGATTCCAGCCTTCAGGCGCCGGCGGCCGAACCGCCCTTGACGCCCCCACCCGCCGTTCAGCCGCCAGCGTTGCCGGAAGCCCTGGGTTCAGCCGCCAAGGGCCTGATGGAGGATGTGCGCAGCAAGTCGGCCGACATCCGGTCGTTTGCCCGCGAACTGCTGGTACGGCTCAATGCGCCGACGGCAGACCCCAACGTCATCCTGCTCCGCCAGGGCATCGACGAACCCGGGGACTGGGTGCGGCGGGTGATGAACCTGCTGAGCGGCGCCGGCATTCCTGCCCGCATGGCCCATTATCTGATCTTAAAGGATGGCATCAATCACGGCTCGCTGACGCCCTGGCTGGAATTCTTCGATGGCAAGCAATGGACGGCCCTGAATCCGCATACGGGTGAGCCGGGTGCGCCCGAGGGCAGCGTGCTGTGGTACGTGGGGTCCCAGCCGGTGCTCGAGGTGCTGGGGGGCAAGAACGAGCAGGTCGATTATTCGGTCACGGAACGCGCACAGGACCGGACCTTGATCGCCGAGCAGCGGGCGCGGCAGATGGGGTCAAGGCTGATGGAGTATTCGCTGTTCAGCTTGCCGGTCAGCGTCCAGAACGTATATCGGGTATTGCTGATGGTGCCGGTGGGCGCCTTTCTCATCGTCATTCTGCGCAATGTCGTGGGACTCAAGGCCTTTGGCACCTTCATGCCTGTCCTCATTGCGCTGGCGTTCCGCGAAACCGAGCTGGTCTGGGGCATGGTGCTGTTCTGTATGCTAATCCTGCTGGGCTTGCTGATCCGTTTCTACTTGGAGTACCTCAAGCTGTTGCTGGTGCCGCGCCTGGCGTCGGTACTGATCATTGTCATCATGCTGATGGCGATCATCAGCATTTTCAGCCACAAGCTGGGGTTTGACCGCGGTCTGTCGGTGGCGCTGTTTCCCATGGTCATCCTGGCCATGACCATCGAGCGCATGTCCCTGGTCTGGGAGGAGCTGGGACCCGCCGAGGCGCTGATCCAGGGCGCCGGCAGCCTGATTGTGGCGGCTTTGGCGTATCTCTGCATGAGCAACCGCTACCTGGAGCACCTCATCTTCGTCTTCCCTGAATTGTTGCTGGTGATCCTGGCCATGACGCTGTTGCTGGGCCGCTATACGGGATATCGCTTGACCGAGCTGTGGCGCTTCCGGGCGGCGCTGAGAGACTGAGCGCATGGACCTGAGGCAGGCACTGACACCGCCCTGGCGACGGCTTCGGCGGCTTGGCATCATGGGCATGAACGAGCGGAATGCCGACTTCATCCTGCCGTACAATCCGCGCCGCAATTATCCGTTGGTGGACAACAAGCTGCTGACCAAGGAACTGGCCGTCAAGGCTGGAATAGTGGTGCCCCAGCTCTATTGCGTGATCGAAATCACCCATCAGATCGAGGAGCTGGCCACGCTGCTGAGCCCTTATGATGATTTTGTCATCAAGCCTGCCCATGGTGCTGGTGGCGAAGGCATCCTGATCGTGACCGGTCGGCATGATGGTCGCTATCGCAAGGCGAACGGCGTGCTGGCCGACGACGAGGAACTTGGACATCACATCTCCAATATCCTGGGTGGCATGTACAGCCTGGGAGGACTGCCCGACTCTGCGCTGATCGAGTATCGCGTCAGATTCGACCCGATTTTCGATCGCATCAGCTTTCAGGGAGTGCCGGATATTCGGACGCTGGTTTTCCGTGGCGTTCCTGTGCTGGCGATGGTGCGATTGCCGACGCGTCTGTCCGATGGCAAGGCGAATCTGCATCAGGGAGCGATCGGCGTCGGCATTGATCTGGCGTCGGGTCGAACCTTTTCCGGTGTCTGGCATGAGCGGCCCATCGAGCAGCATCCGGACACCGGCGGCAATCTTTCCGGCCGGTTGATTCCCTACTGGGACGAGATACTGGCCATGACTGCCGCCTGCCATGATTTTGCCGGCCTTGGGTTCATCGGCGTGGACATCGTTCTGGACGAGAACCATGGGCCGATGATGCTGGAGATGAACGCCCGGCCCGGCCTGAGCATCCAGCTGGCCAATCGCATCGGGCTGCTGTCGCGCCTGCGTCATATCCAGGGCCTGATTTCGATACCGGAGCCGGTGGCGGAGCGCGTGCAGCTGGCCAAGACACTGGCCCGGTACACCTCCTGATGAAAACCGGGTAAGCGGCAACAAGACTGTCATTGCGGCAGGCTATACTAGACACTTTGTCATTTTTGTCTGGTGGAGTTCTCTGCCGCGCCTGCATGGAATCCGGTTTTCCCATGGCAGTCCAGGCACCGCGTCAAGCCAAGGGGAGGCATGGGAGCGTGATCGAAGAGAGGCAACGTGGATAAATCGACCTTGCTGCTGCTGGTTCTGTTGTTGAGCGTGCTCGCCTTCCAGGTGGGCAGGCGGCGCGCGCTGTATTGGGCGGGCAACGCTGGCTTGCAGGAGCTGCACTCCCTTCCGGGGTACTACGGTTACTACACCGCGCTCTGGTGCGGGGTGCCGGCGTTGATGCTGATGCTGGTCTGGTTCACCCTCGAGGCCACGTACATCACGCACGCGGCCTTGGCGGTTCTGCCGGAGGCCATGCTGTCCGGCTCGCCCGAGCAGCTCAGCCTGCTCGTCAACGACATCCGCAATGTCGCAAGCAATGCGAACGGCGAGGCCGCGCCGGCGATCCGCGAGGCCGCGCGGCGTTATCTGGAGCTGGAGCACACCAGCAACCGGTTGCTGGCGCTGCTCACCGTCGCCACTGCCCTGGCGGGCATGTGGTGGGCCAGGACCAGGATTCGGCCGCAGCACCGCGCCCGAAACCAGGTCGAGGGCTTTCTCGAAATCTTCCTGATCGCCTGTGCCGGTGTGGCGATACTGACAACCATCGGCATTGTGCTGTCGGTATTGGTCGAGTCGGTCCGCTTCTTCAGTCTGGTGCCCTTGACCGATTTCCTCTTCGGCATGAAGTGGAGCCCGCAGATCGCCCTGCGCGCCGACCAGGCGGGTTCTTCCGGGGCCTTCGGCATCATCCCGCTGGTGCTCGGAACCACGCTGATCTCGCTGGTTGCGATGCTGGTGTCCGTTCCCGTAGGCCTGCTGTCGGCCATCTACCTGTCCGAGTATGCCAGTCCCCGCTTCCGCGCGGTCGCAAAGCCATTGCTGGAGGTGCTGGCTGGTATCCCGACGGTGGTCTACGGATTTTTTGCCGCACTGGTGGTTGCGCCCTTCATTCGCGATTTCGGCGCCTGGGCCGGGCAGGACGTCTCCTCCGAGAGTGCCCTGGCCGCCGGTCTGGTGATGGGGATCATGATCATCCCGTTCGTCTCTTCGTTGTCGGACGACTTTATCAATGCGGTGCCGCAAGCCCTGCGGGATGGGGCCTACGCACTCGGGGCGACCCAGTCGGAAACGATACGGCAGGTCGTGATTCCGGCGGCCTTGCCTGGCATCGTCGGGGGCATTCTCCTCGCGGTATCGCGCGCGATCGGCGAAACGATGATCGTCGTCATGGCTGCCGGGCTGAGTGCGAACCTGACCTTCAACCCGCTGCAGGCGGTGACCACGGTCACCACGCAGATCGTTACCCTGCTGGTGGGGGACCAGGAATTCGATAGTCCCAAGACCTTGGCCGCCTTCGCGCTGGGGTTGGTTTTGTTCCTGCTGACGCTGGCGTTGAACATCCTGGCCTTACGCATCGTGCGCAAATACCGTGAACAGTATGAGTGAGAGTGAGTCGCCCTCTGCCGAAGCCTCCGGGCTCCGCACCCTGGATGCCGTGTCCGCCAGCCTGGCCAGACGGCGCCGGGCCGAGCAGCGCTTCCGCTGGTATGGGCTGGTTTCCATCTGCCTCGGTTTGCTGGCCCTGGTGGTGCTGTTTGCCAGCATCATCGGCAAGGGTTATTCGGCCTTCCAGTACACCTACATCGCCCTGGATGTCGAGCTGGAGGCCGCCATCATCGACCCCGAGGGTACCCGTACCACCGAGCAACTGCTCGGCGCCGACTATGATGCCCTGTGGAAGAGATCGCTTGGCCGCTTGTTCCCCGAGGTGAGCGCGCGTCAGGAACGGCGCATGCTGTCCGCCATGATCAGCGGATCGGCGGGTGAGTCCATCCGGGAAAGCGTCCGGCGCGATCCGGCGATCATCGGCTCGACGGTAAGGCTGTGGCTGCCGGCGGACGATGCGGTCGACATGTTGAACAAGGGACACGTCCAGATTTCCGAGGCGCAGGCGAACGAGCGGCTGCGCGAGCAGCGGGGCTGGCTGGAGAAGCTCCGTGCCGAAGGGCGCGTCGAGAAACGGTTCAACCGCACCTTCTTCAGTCGGGGCGACTCCCGCGAGCCGGAAACTGCGGGTATTCTGGGGGCGCTGACCGGTTCTGCCCTGACCCTGCTGGTGACAGTGGGGCTTTCCCTGCCGATCGGCATTGCGGCCGCCATCTACCTTGAAGAGTTTTCCCCCCGCAATCGTTGGACCGATCTCATCGAAGTCAACATCAACAATCTGGCTGCGGTTCCCTCGATCGTGTTCGGGCTGCTGGGGCTGGCGGTATTCATCAATGTCATGGGCATGCCCCGCTCATCCCCGCTGGTCGGAGGATTGGTGCTGACCCTGATGACCTTGCCGGTGATCATCATCAGCGGTCGTTCGGCGCTGAAGTCGGTGCCGCCCTCGGTGCGGGAGGCGGCTCTGGGCATAGGCGCCTCGCCGGTGCAAATGGTATTTCATCATGTACTGCCGCTGGCCATCCCGGGAATGCTGACCGGAGCCATCATCGGCACCGCGCGTGCGCTGGGGGAGAGTGCGCCATTACTGATGATCGGCATGGTCGCCTTCATTGTGGACATTCCCGCCCGCATCACCGACCCGGCCACGGTTCTCCCTGTGCAGATCTATCTTTGGGCGGATAGCCCCGAGCGCGCCTTCACCGAGCGCACGTCGGCGGCCATCCTGGTGCTGCTGGGTTTTCTGATCGTGATGAACGGGTTGGCCGTCTATCTCAGGAAGCGCTACGAGAGACGCTGGTAGGGACATCCAGGATCGATAACGCCTGTGTGTCTGCCGATCAGGCCGCAGGGCATGAACATCTCAGGCGAGAGATAATGGCGACATGAGAGACAAGAACAGAGCCTCACCGGATATCAACTACAGCCGGGAGCATCGCGAAACCGTGGGGGAAATCCTTTCCGCCAACGCGCGCATTCAGTGCCGCAAGGTCAATGTCTATTACGGCGACAAGCATGCCATCCAGGATGTGACCCTGGATATCGGCCGCAACGAGGTCATTGCGCTGATCGGTCCTTCTGGGTGCGGCAAATCAACCTTCATCCGCTGCCTGAATCGCATGAACGATACCGTGCCGGGCTGCCGCGTGACGGGTGAGATATTGATGGATGGCCGGGCCATCTATGGGCCCGATATCGATGTGGTACCCCTGCGGGCCCAGGTGGGCATGGTTTTTCAGAAACCCAATCCCTTCCCGAAAAGCATCTTCGAGAACGTGGCCTATGGTCCGCGCATCCATGGTCTGGCGCTGTCCAAGGCCGAACTGGAGGAAATTGTCGAGGTTTCGTTGCGACGCGCCGGTCTCTGGGATGAGGTCAAGGACCGGCTCAACCATCCCGGTACCGGTCTTTCCGGTGGCCAGCAGCAGCGTCTCTGCATCGCCCGGACGATAGCGGTCAATCCTGAGGTGATCCTCATGGATGAGCCGTGTTCGGCGCTGGATCCGATCGCCACCGCCAAGATCGAGCAACTGCTCGACGAACTGCGCTCCCAGTTCACCATCGCCATCGTCACCCATTCGATGCAGCAGGCTGCGCGCGTTTCCCAACGTACAGCATATTTCCATCTTGGGCGCCTGATCGAGGTCGGGGAAACGGCCCAGGTGTTCACCAATCCGCAGCATCAACTGACGGAAGACTACATCACGGGACGTTTCGGTTAGGGTCAGAATCCCCGTTGCTCCACCTTGATGTCCCTCTGCCGGGTGGGCGGCCATCCCATCTTTTGTGGCTGGCCGGTATCGGGTGGTCATGTTTTGCACCCATGCGCGGGGCTGAGGGTTGCCGCAAATTTCCTTGCTGGACGCCCCATCCCGGCTGGCGCCGATCCATGCCGGCAGACATCGAACGGGAGAAAAATAAA
>NZ_BAAHXD010000057.1:0-18240 GCF_054657115.1 Methyloparacoccus murrellii
AATCAGGGCCGACGTTGTGGCCGCACACCGCATGCTGTACAGTCGAACAGGCCGATATCATAAGCACAAGAGAGGTACCTGCCGTGAACTCCGTCACTGTATATGCCGCCTGCACTCTGGCGCTTTTCCTCGCTTCCGGCGATCTCCTGGCGGCAAGATCGGGGCGGGGGCACGACCATGCTACAGCCGTCCAGGCCCAGAGCGAGAAAACCCAGAAATTCTGTTCCATCCAGACCTTGAAGGGCACCTACCTGTACTCGGAACGGGGTTACGACGAGGGCAATCCCTTTGCCGAGAGCGGTATGGAAACCTATGACGGCAAGGGCAACATCATCGGGTTCGGGAGCGACAGCAGCGACCCTGTCAATGGTTCGTTCGTCGGAACCTACCGTATCGAAGGGGACTGCTCGGGCACCCTGACCTATGACGGCGGGACGGTCTACAACATCTATGTGCAGCCCGATGGCAGCCTTTTCTCATTCCTCGATACCACCACGGGCAGCGTGCTTTCCGGCGAAGAGAAACGCATCTCGAAGAAACTGATTCTCAAGTAACCCTGGTCAGCCAGCGCCCAGGGTATTCCCACGGCGGGAATACGGCGGCATACCGGGTTTTCCGAAGGGTAATGGCCGGTTTCATGCCGGCGGGTGGTGCGGAAAGACCGGCGCCGGGATAGCCGTTCTGGCGGATTGCCCCGGGACATCCGGACGTGGACGTGACGGATGGCCCGGCCCTGGCAGCAAGCCTGCCATCGGCAGGGGTTGCCAGCGCAATGCTGTGCCTGCCCACGAAGCGCGGATGACCGCGCTTGCCGCGACTGGCTTGCGGAAAGTCATCGCCCCGTCGAGTTCCCGGGCACAATCCATCGAGTCGGGCTGGCCCATCCCTCGTCAGGCCAGGGTGCCGGTCCTCCTGCCCGGGGAAACGGGTACCGGAGGACCGGCAAGGGAACGCGCGTCCCCGGGCCGGGACGATCCCTCCGGAACCCGCTAGAATTCGGCGTCCAGGCGACGCCTGACATCCTGTTCCCTCATCCGAACGTCATTCGTGAACGCACTCTCCCACGAACAGCTGCCCCTGCTCGACTTCACCGAGAAGGCGTACCTGGACTATTCCATGTACGTCATCCTCGATCGCGCCCTGCCCCACATCGCCGACGGGCTGAAACCGGTGCAGCGGCGCATCGTCTATGCCATGTCCGAGCTGGGCCTCTCGCCGACCGCCAAGTACAAGAAATCCGCCCGTACCGTGGGCGATGTGCTCGGCATGTATCACCCGCACGGCGACCAGGCCTGCTACGAGGCCATGGTGCTGATGGCGCAGCCCTTTTCCTACCGCTATCCCCTGATCGACGGCCAGGGCAACTGGGGCTCGCCGGACGATCCCAAATCCTTCGCCGCCATGCGCTATACCGAGTCGCGCCTGACGCCCTACGCGCAGACCCTGCTGGCGGAACTGGAGCAGGGCACGGTGGACTGGCAGGCCAATTACGACGGCACCAAGGACGAGCCGCGGCTGTTGCCGGCGCGGCTGCCGAACGTGCTGCTGAACGGCGCCACCGGCATTGCCGTCGGCATGTCCACCGACATCCCGCCGCACAACCTGCGCGAAGTGGTCGAGGCCTGCATCCACCTGCTGGAAACGCCGGACGCCAGCCTGGAAGCCCTGTGCGAGCATGTGCGCGGACCCGACTTCACTACCGAGGCGGAAATCATCACCCCGCGCGAGGACATCCTCCGCCTCTATCGCACCGGCAACGGTTCGGTGCGCCTCCGTGCCCGCTGGGAGGTCGAGGATGGCAACATCGTCATCACGGCGCTGCCGCACCAGGTCTCGGGCGACACCGTCCTGCAGGCGATCGCCGCGCAGATGCAGGCCAAGAAGCTGCCGCTGGTCGAGGACCTGCGCGACGAGTCCGACCATGAGAATCCCTGTCGCCTGGTGATCATGCCGCGCGGTCGCAAATGCGATGCCGAGCAGCTGATGTCGCATCTGTTTGCCACCACCGATCTGGAGAAGAGCTACCGCGTCAATCTCAACATGATCGGTCTCAGCGGCAAGCCGCAGGTCAAGGGCTTGCGCGACATTCTGGTCGAGTGGCTGAGTTTCCGCACCGAGACCGTCCGCCGCCGTCTGCAACATCGGCTGGACAGGGTCCTCGCCCGGCTGCACATCCTCGATGGTCTCTTGATCGCCTTTCTCAATATCGACGAGGTCATCGCCATCATCCGCCGCGAGGATCAGCCCAAGCCGGTGCTGATGGCGCGCTTCGGACTCACCGATGTCCAGGCCGAGGCCATCCTGGAGCTGAAATTGCGCCATCTCGCCAAGCTGGAGGAGATGAGGATCCGCGGCGAGCAGGCGGAACTGTCGGAGGAGCGCGAGCGCCTGGAGGGCCTGCTGGCGTCGCCGCAGCAGCTCAGGAACCTGATCCAGCAGGAACTGCGGCAGGATGCGGACCGCTACGGCGATGCGCGTCGTTCGCCCATCGTCGCCCGCCAGGCGGCGCAGGCGCTGGACGTGACGGCGGTGATCGGCAGCGAGCCGGTGACCATCATTCTGTCCGAGAAGGGCTGGATACGGGCCGCCAAGGGCCACGAGGTCGATCCGCCGTCGTTGGCCTATCGCTCCGGGGACAGCTTCCTCGCCGCGGCCGCCGGCCGCAGCAACCAGCCGGTCTACCTGCTGGATTCCACCGGCCGGAGTTATGCCGTGCCGGCGCATGAGCTGCCCTCGGCGCGTACCCAGGGCGAGCCGTTGACCGGGCGCCTGAGTCCGCCAGGCGGCGCCGTCTTCAGCGCGGTTCTGGCCGGCGGCGAGGAGGACTGGTATCTCCTGGCCACCAGTGCGGGCTACGGGTTCCTCGCGCCGCTGAAGGAGTTCCACAGCAAGAACCGCACCGGCAAGGCACTGCTGACCGTGCCCCCCCATGCCACGGTGCTGCGCCCCGTCCGCATTGCCGCGCCGGAACACGATACGGTGGCGGTCGTGACCCGGCAGGGGCGCCTGCTGGCGTTCCCGGCGGCCGAGATCCCGGTGCTGAACAAGGGCAAGGGCAACAAGCTGATCCAGATCGTGACGGAGGAACTGGCCAATGGCACCGACAGCCTACTGGCGATGACGGGCCTCCCGGCGGGCGCCGGGCTCAGGCTCCACTGTGGCAAGCGCCACCTGAGCCTGTCGGCATCGGAGCTTGCCGGCTATCTGGGAGGCCGTGGCCGCCGCGGCAATCACCTGCCGCGCGGGTTTCAGCGGGTGGACAGCCTGGAGGTCCTGGCATGAGCGGTGGTCATGCCGGGGGCGATCGGTTGTCGGCCTTGCTGGCGTTCGATCTGGAAATCGACACCCGCGGGCTCATGTGTCCCTTGCCGTTGCTGCGCCTGAAAAAGGCCCTGCAAACCCTGGAGGGTGGGCAAGTCGTGCGGGTGTTGGCGACCGATCCGGCGTCGGTGCTGGATTTCGGGGTTTTCGTCGAGCAGACGGGTCACGCGCTGCTGGACTGGCGCGAGGAGACCGGCGTCTTCATCTACCTGATCCGCAAGGGCTGAACGCCGGCCGTGGGACAGTTCCGGCAACCCGGCGCTAGTCGCTCACAGCCAGGGCTTGCCCCGGCCCACCCGCGTCAGGTGGTGATCGGGACAGCTGCCGTCGCGCAGGCTGATCACGGACCAGCCCCGGCTCTCGGCCTCCCGTTCCAGGATAGCGTCCGGGTCGACTGCCACCGGGTGCTCCACCTGTTCGAGCAGGGGCAAGTCGTTGTGGGAGTCGCTGTAGAACCAGCTGCCGCGGAGATCGTGTCCGTTCCCGGCCAGCCATTCCTGTAGCCGGGTAACCTTGCCGGCCTGGAAGCAGGGGGTGCCCTCGTATCGGCCGGTGTAGTGGCCATCGCTGAACTCCGGCGCGGTGGCGATCAGGTGCTCGATGCCGTACAGCACCGCGATGGGTTCGGTGACGAAGCGGTTGGTCGCGGTGACGATCAGCAGGGTGTCGCCCGCCGCCCGGTGGCGCGCGATCAGCTCGCGCGCGGCCGGCAGCAGGATCGGTTCGATCTTTTCGTGCACGAACGCCGATCGCCAGCGGTGAAGCTGGTCGGCCGGGTGCTCCGACAACGGTTTCAGGGCGAAGGCCAGGAATTCGCCGATATCCAGTTTCCCCGCCTTGTAGTCCTCATAGAAGCGCGCATTTGCCGCTTCATAATGATCGCGATCGACGATACCCCGGTCGACGAGGAACTGGCCCCAGAGATAATCGCTGTCACCGGCGATGAGGGTGTTGTCGAGGTCAAAGATTGCCAGAGTCACGCGTTTCCTTTACATTCGGCGATTAGTGAAAAGGCCGGTCTGACCCGGCGCGGTGGGCTCGCCTGCTGGCCCCGCGGCCGGCGGCACAAAGCCGCGGATTATACCTATTCGAATTCCTGAACCTGGCCAGCCATGATAGACCGTGACGGATACCGCCTGAATGTCGGCATCGTGCTTTGCAACAACGAGCGCCGTGTCTTCTGGGCGCGCCGGGTCGGCATGCGTTCCTGGCAGTTTCCCCAGGGCGGCATCAAGCGCAACGAGAATCCCGAGGACGCCATGTACCGGGAGCTCTACGAGGAGGTCGGCCTGCGCAGCCGCGATGTCCAGCTGATCGGGCGCACCAGCCAGTGGCTGCATTACGACCTGCCGGAGCGTTACATCCGCAAGCGTTCCTATCCGCTCTGCATCGGCCAGAAGCAGCTATGGTTCATGCTGCGGCTGATGTCGCCGGAATCCCATATCCGGCTGGATTGCTCGGTAAAGCCCGAATTCGATACCTGGTGCTGGGTCGACTACTGGGATCCGGTCAGGGATGTGGTCTATTTCAAGCGCCAGGTCTACCAGCAGGCCCTGACCGAACTGGGCGACCTGCTTGGTTTCGCCCGACCCAAGTCCGAACTGCCGGCGCTGTTGCAGGCCGAGCACCACTGACCCTCATCGCCGTGCCGCTCAATAGCCGGCCGAGCCGACATCCAGCCCTGCCGGCAACCGGTCCAGGCGCCTGACCACGGTCGCCAGGGTACCGTCCTCGCGCAACTCGATCCAGCGATATCCCGGCGGAACCGCGTCCAGGCCGAAATCCGCCTGCCGTGGTCCGAACTGGAAGCAGGTCGACGGGCTACCCAGCAGGCGAATGCCGTTCAGTTCCTCATCCAGAACTTGGTGGATGTGGCCGAAGACGATGCCGCGCACCTGTGGGTGCCGCGAGAGCTGCTCGAAGAACGCGCCGGTGTTTTCGAGCTGCATCGTGTCCATCCAGGCGCTACCGCTCGGGACCGGGTGGTGGTGCAGGGCGATCAGGGCGTGCCGCTCCGGTTGCTGTTCCAGGAGGCTGGCCAGTGTCGCGAGTTGCGCCGCCGACAAGCGGCCCTTCGGCGAGCCAGGCACGGTGCTGTCCAGACAGATGATCTGCCAGTCCGGCAGCAGTATCTGCGGTTGGACATGCAGGCGTCCCCCGGCCAGATGGCGCGCCAGCAGTGCCGGATCGTCATGATTGCCGGGCAGGCACCAGGCCTGGCAGGGCAGGTCGGCCAGTAGGCTGGCCAGGCGCATGTAGGTTTCGGGGCAGGCATCCTGGACCAGGTCCCCGGTCAGCAGCGCCAGATCGGGCGGGGTGCCATCGGCAAGCGCGGCAGCCAGCGTTTCCCGGAAGCTGCGCTCGGTATCCACGCCCAGCAGCGTGTCGCCGGGCGCCTTGCGAAGATGAAAATCCGTCAGCTGCAACAGGCGTATCAGGCGGGTATCCTCGGTCAGGCGTGGTTTCGCGGTGCCGCCCCGGGGCGGCATTCCGGCGGGCGGCGGCGCCGCTCGATCAATAATGCAGCAGCGAATGAATCGGCCAGCGCTCCAGTCTGTCGCGGCCGCGCAGCGCGTCCAGTTCGACCATGAAGGCGCACCCCGCCACCTCGGCACCCAGCGACTCGATCAGCTCGCAGCTGGCCCGTGCCGTGCCGCCGGTTGCCAGCAGGTCATCGATGATCAGTACGCGGTCACCCTCGCCGACGGCATCGGTATGTACCTCCAGGGCGGCCGATCCGTACTCCAGGTCGTATTCCATCGATTTCACCTGGTGGTAGGGCAGCTTGCCGGGCTTGCGCAGCGGCACGAAGCCAACGCCCAATTCCCAGGCCACCAGGGAACCGAAGATGAAGCCGCGAGCCTCCATGCCGGCGACCGCGGTGACGCCCTGGCCGAGGAACGGCCGGTGCAGGCACTCCACGGCCAGCCGCAGGCACTCGGCATCGAGTACCACTGGCGTGATGTCCTTGAAGAGGATGCCTGGCCTGGGGAAATCGGGAATGTCGCGGATCCTGGCCTTGATCCGTTCCATCAGGCGCTTTTCCTGGCGGGTTTGGCGCCGGTCGCGCGGTAATGCTCGATGCTCTTCAGGATGCCGGCTGTATCCAGTCCTGCCACTGACAGCACTTCTTCGCGGGTGCCCTGCTCGATGAACAGGTCGGGCAGGCCGATGGTGAGCAGCGGCGTGCGGCAATGGTGGGCGTTCAGCACCTCGTTGACGCCATTGCCGGCGCCGCCGGAGATGACGTTTTCCTCGATCGTGACCAGCAGTTCGTGCTCCTTGGCCAGCCTCAGGATCAGTGCCTCATCCAGGGGTTTCACGAAGCGCATGTTGACGACCGTGGCATTCAGCTGCTCGCCGACTTCCAGGGCCGGCTGGACCATGGCGCCGAAGGCCAGCAGCGCGATGCCCTTGCCCTGGCGCCGCACGTCGGCCTTGCCCAGCGGCAGCGCGCTCATGGCCGCTTCGACCGGCGTGCCGGGACCCTTGCCACGCGGATAGCGGACCGCGGCCGGACCGTCGAGCAGGAAGCCGGTGTAGAGCATCTGCCGGCATTCGTTCTCGTCGGCCGGCGCCATGATGACCATGCCCGGCAGGCAGCGCAGATAGCTGAGGTCGAAGCTGCCGGCATGGGTCGGGCCGTCCGGGCCGACCAGGCCGGCGCGGTCGATGGCGAACAGCACGGGCAGCTGCTGCAGCACCACGTCATGGATCAGCTGGTCATAGGCGCGCTGCAGGAAGGTCGAGTAGATGGCGACCACCGGCTTGAAGCCCTCGCAGGCCTGGCCGGCCGCCAGTGTCACGGCATGCTGCTCGGCGATGCCGACGTCGAAATAGCGTTCCGGGAAGCGTTTCTCGAATTCCACCAGTCCCGAACCTTCCCGCATCGCCGGCGTGACGCCGAGCAGGCGCGGGTCGCGTTCGGCCATGTCGCACAGCCACTGCCCAAACACCTCGGTGTAGGTCGGCGAGCTGGGCTTGGCCTTGGGCAGGTGGTCCTTGCTGGGATCGAAGGTACCGACGCCATGATAGGCGACCGGGTCCTTTTCGGCCGGCAGGTAGCCCTTGCCCTTCCTGGTGACGACATGCAGGAACCGAGGGCCATCGGTCTGGCGCAGGTTGCGCAGGGTCGTGATCAGCGTGTCCAGGTCGTGGCCGTCGATCGGGCCGATGTAGTTGAAGCCCAGCTCCTCGAACAGGGTACCGGGTGCGACCATACCCTTGACATGCTCTTCCGCCCGCCGGGCCAGCTCCCACACCGTCGGCATGCGATTCTTCAGCAGCTGCTTGCTGCCCTGCCGGATGGTGGAATAGAAGCGGCCCGACAGCAGCTTGGCCAGGTAGTTGTTCATCGCTCCCACGTTCGGCGAGATCGACATCTCGTTGTCGTTGAGCACGACCAGCAGGTTGGCGTCCAGGGCACCGGCATGATTGAGGGCCTCGAAGGCCATGCCGCCGGTCAGCCCGCCGTCGCCGATGATGGCCACGGCATGGGCGTTGCGCTGTTCCAGCCGGGCGGCGATGGCCATGCCCAGGGCGGCGCTGATGGAGGTGCTGGAGTGACCCACGCCGAAGGTGTCGTAGTCGCTCTCGTTGCGGCAGGGGAAGGCCGACAGCCCGTCCTTCTTGCGGATGGTGGGCATGCGTTCGCGCCGCCCGGTCAGGATCTTGTGCGGATAGGCCTGATGGCCGACGTCCCAGACCAGCCGGTCGTGCGGGGTATCGAAGACATAGTGCAGCGCGATCGTCAGCTCGACCGTGCCCAGGCCCGCCGCCAGGTGGCCGCCCGACTGGCTGACGCTGTGCAGCAGGAAGTCGCGCAGTTCCTCGGCCAGTTGCGGCAGCTGGTCTTCCGACAGGGCGCGCAGGTCGGCCGGGTCGGTGATGGTGTCGAGCAGGGGGGCGTGGGTGGATTGAGTCATGGGGAGTTCTGTCCTGGCGGTCGGCGAGCGCCGCGGGTGATGCAACCTAGTTGATGAAGCGCGCGAGGTTTCCGTGTCGCATGGCGAGGCAGCGGCTCTGCGGCCAGCCGGGCGGGGCTGCCGGGGTCAATGATGCCTCTCGATGATGAACCGCGACAACTCGCGCAGCAGGTTGGCCTCCGGGCCCATGCCCGCGAGGCTGTCCAGCGCCGATTCGTGCAGCTCCCGGGCCTTCTGTTTGGCGCCGGCCAGCCCCAGCAGGGCCGGGTAGTTGGGCTTGTTGTTGTCGCGATCCTTGCCCTGGGTCTTGCCGAGGGTCTGGGTATCGCTTTCCTCGTCGAGGATGTCGTCCTGGATCTGGAAGGCCAGCCCGATGCACTTGGCATAGTGGTCGAGGCGGTCGGTCACCACCGGCTCGATGGGCGTCTGGGCCAGCGCCGCCAGCTTGACGCTGGCACGGATCAGGGCGCCGGTCTTGCGGATGTGCATGCTTTCGAGGGTCGGCAGGTCCAGCGCCTGGCCGACCGCATCCAGGTCGATGGCCTGGCCGCCGACCATGCCGAGCGAGCCGCTGGCCATGGCCAGGCACTCGATCATGGCGACGCGGTTTTCCGCCGGTACCCTGATGCTCGGGTCATGGGCCAGCACGTGAAACGCCAGCGCCTGCAGGCCGTCGCCGGCGAGGATCGCGGTGGCCTCGTCGAAGGCGATATGACAGGTGGGCTTGCCGCGCCGCAGGGTGTCGTTGTCCATCGCCGGCAGGTCGTCGTGAATCAGCGAGTAGACGTGAATCATCTCCACCGCGGCTGCCGGGCCGTCCAGCAGGTCGAGCGCCAGGCCCAGCGCCTGCCCGGTGGCATAGGTGAGCAGCGGCCGCAGCCGCTTGCCGCCGCCCAGCGCGGAATAGCGCATGGCCTGGTGCAGCCGTTCCGGCATGCGGGTCTCGGCGGGCAGGCGGGCGTCCAGGGCGGCTTCGGCGCGGGTCTGGCAGGCCGCCATGAAGTCTGGCAAGGCGTCAGGAGATGTCATCGGTGAAAGGCTTGTAGGTGGGTTCGCCGTTTTCTTCCAGCAGGATGCGAACTTTCTGCTCGGCTTCCTTGAGGGCATTCTGGCAGCTGCGCGTCAGCTGCACGCCGCGTTCGAATAGGCGCAGGGATTCCTCCAGGGAGAGATTGCCCTGCTCCATGCGCTCGACCAGCTGCTCCAGCTCGGTCAACGACTCTTCGAAATGCGGAGCTTTTCTGGCCATGCGTCGTTGATCGCGCTGCTTGCGGGCAATAAAGCCGTATTATGGCAAAACTTCTTTGTTGAGAAAAATACTGGGTTTTAGGCCCGGCCGGGGCGAGCGGGTCGCCGTCGCCACCATTCCGCCTGTCCCGGTCATGCCGCGCCGGTGCTGACCGGCATATCCTCGCGGGCGCCCCACTCCGACCAGGAGCCGTCGTAGACCGCCACGTATTCGTTGCCCAGACGGTAGAGACCCAGGGCCAGGATCGCGGCGGTGACGCCACTGCCGCAGGTGGTGACGACCGGCTTGTCCGGGTCGATGCCGGCGGCGAGGAACGCCTGGCGCAGCGCGTCGACCGGCTTCAGGCAGTGGCTGTCGTCGTCGATCAGGCGGCGGAAGAACAGGTTGTGGCTGCCGGGGATGTGTCCGGACCGGAGTTCCGGTCGCGGCTCCGGCTCGCTGCCGGTGAAGCGGCCCGGCGAGCGGGCGTCCAGCAACTGCGTCTCGGGATGGCCGATGGCGTCGCGTATCTCGTCGAGGTTGCGCACCAGCGCGGGGCGATGAACCGCGTGGAAGTGGCGGCTCTGCGCCGGCTCCGGTCCCGAGCGCGTGGGCAGGTTCAGCGCCTGCCAGCGGGCCAGCCCACCGTCGAGCACCAGGACATGGTCGTGGTCGAAGACCCGGAAAGTCCACCAGGCGCGGGCGGCGGCCATGAAATCGTTGTTGTCGTAGATGACGACCGTGGTGAATTCCTCGATGCCGAGCTTGCCGGCCGCCGCCGAGAACGCCTCGGCGCTTGGCAGCATGTGCGGCAGCGGCGTGTCGTGATCGGCGATCACGTCGATATCGAAGAACAGGGCGCCGGGAATGTGCGCGTGCAGGTACTCGTCGCGCGCGTTGCGACCCTGGCTCGGCAGGAAGAAGGTGGCATCCAGGATGACCAGGTCCGGCGCGTCCAGCCGTTCGGCCAGCCACTCGGCGGAAACCAGGGGGGCGTTTGCTTGTTCGGTCATGCGGTGGCTCCAGTCCGAAGGTTCATGCAACCAGCAGGTTGACCAGGATGTTTTCGTAGATGTCGGACAGCAGGTCAAGGTCCGCCACCGGGACCGCTTCGTTGACCTTGTGGATCGTCCCGTTCAGGGGGCCGAGTTCCACCACTTCGGCGCCGGTGGGCGCGACGAAGCGGCCGTCGGAGGTGCCGCCGCCGGTATCCGCCCGCGCCGGCTGGCCGACCACCCGCCGCAGGGCCGACTGGGTCGCCTCGATCAGCGTCGTGCCCGTGGTCAGGAACGGTGCCCCGGACAGCCGCCAGTCCAGCTCGTAGCGCAGGCCATGCCGGTCGAGTATGGCGTGGACGCGCCTCCGGATGTCGGCCTCGGTGAGCGCCGTGGAGTAGCGGAAGTTGAAACTGGCCACCAGCCGCCCGGGGATGACATTCTCGGCGCCGGTGCCGGCCTGGATGTTCGAGACCTGGAAGCTGGTCGGCGGGAAGCAGTCATTGCCCGCGTCCCACACTTCCGCCGTCAGTTCCGCCAGCGCCGGGGCAAGGCGGTGGATCGGGTTGTCGGCCTTGTCCGGGTAGGCCACGTGACCCTGCACGCCATGCACGGTCAGAGTGCCGCAGAGCGAGCCGCGGCGGCCGATCCGGATGACGTCGCCCAGCCGGTCGAAGCTCGACGGTTCGCCGATCAGGCACCAGGTGATCTTTTCCCCGCGCGCCTCGAAGGTCTCGATGACCCTGGCCACGCCATGGGTTGCCGTCCCTTCCTCGTCGCTGGTCATGAGGATGGCGACCGAGCCCCTGTGGTCGGGATGGCGGGTGACGAAGCGTTGCAGCGCCGTCACCATGGCGGCGACACCGCTCTTCATGTCGGCGGCGCCACGGCCGTGCAGCAGGCCGTTCTCGATCACCGGCGCGAAGGGTGGATGGCGCCAGTCCGATTCCGGTCCGGACGGCACCACATCGGTATGTCCCAGGAGCACCAGCAGCGGCGCCCCGGTTCCGTGGCGCATGTAGAGATTCTGCGTGTCGGCGAAGTCCAGCCGCTCCAGGGTGAAGCCGCAGGGCGACAGGTGCTCGGCGATCAGCTCCATGCAGCCGGCATCGTCCGGGGTCACCGAGCGCCGGCGGATGAGTTCGCAGGTCAGTTCCAGGGTTGCGCTCATGTCAGCTCGGCATAGCGTTCGGTTGAAAATCCCGCCAGCAGGCGGTCGCCGGCGACCAGCAGCGGCCGCTTGATCAGCGTTGGCTGCGCCAGCATCAGTGCCAGCGCGCGCGCCTCGTCCAGGTCCTGGCGCGCCGCCTCGGGCAGCTGGCGCCAGGTCGTGCTCTTGCGGTTGAGCAGGTTTTCCCAGCCCAGCCGGCTTGCCCAGTCCTGCAGCAGGGCGGGTTCCAGCCCGTCGGCGCGCAGGTCGTGAAAACGGTGGGCGCGGCCGTGCGCGTGCAACCAGGCAGCGGCCTTGCGGCAGCTGTCGCAGTTCTTGATCCCGTACAGGGTCCACATGACGGTTCAGAGCTCCAGTTTTTCCAGTTCGGCGATGGTCGGCTCCTTGCGGCCATCGGTTTCGGTGATGAACAACGGCTCCCGGCGCACGGCCTCGGCAACGGCCTGGCGGATATCGTGGCGGTCGTAAAAGGGGCTGGCTTCCATGCGCAGCAGCGGCAGGCCGGCCGCGGCGCAGATGGTTTTCAGCGGATGTTCGGCCAGCTCGCGGCCCCGGCGCCCCGGCAGCTTGTGCTGGACCAGCTGGATGGCGCAGGCGATGGACAGATCCGAGAGCTTGCAGAGCACGAACGGGAAGTGCATCTCGCCCAGTTGCTCCAGGGCATCCCAGGCGGCATCGGTGCCGGTCGCGGCACGCGGGGTGACGATATCGTCGATGCGCACCCGGCCGAAGACCGCATAGTCCTCGCCGATGGCCTGGCGCAGGGCTTTGTACAGCTGGCGTTCCTCCGGCGACAGCAGGAAATCCTGCCGCGTGTAGCTGGTGCGGGTGGAGCGCCGGGCTCGCAGCAGGCGGACACCGGTGAGAAACACCAGCAGGATGGCGACGGGCAGCAGGTAGGGCAGCCACCCGGTGAGGAATTCGGCCTTGTCCAAGGTTTATGGGTATCCCGGTTTCGATGCTGTGCCACGATCACGGCCGATCCCTTCGATGGCGCCGGCGGCGTGCAACAGGCAGTGGCATGGATTATACGGGATGCGCCGCCCTTCGCCGGCCTTGGCGCGGGACGCCGGCGGATCAGTCCGGCCCGTCGTCCTCCACCAGCGTCATGCCGGCCGTGGGGTCCGGCGCATCGGGATGGCTGGCGTCCTCGGCCAGCTTGATCATCAGCCGCACCTCGTTCTGCGAATCCGCAGCACGCAGGGCATCCTCGTAGTCGATCCTGCCGTCCCGGTAGAGTGCGAACAGGCACTGGTCGAAGGTCTGCATGCCTTGCTCGCGGGAATGCTTCATCAGTTCCTTGAGCAGATGCACCTCGCCCTTGCGGATGAGGTCGGCGGCACGCGGCGTGTTGACCAGGATCTCGATGGCCGCTACCCGACCCTTGCCGTCGCGCCGGCGGAGCAGCTGCTGCGCAACGATGGCGCGCAGGTTCAGGGACAGGTCCATGAACAGCTGCGGGTGCATCTCCTCCGGGAAGAAGTGCAGGATGCGGTCCAGTGCCTGATTGGCGTTGTTGGCGTGCAGGGTGCTGAGGCACAGGTGGCCGGTCTCGGCGAAGGTGATGGCCTGCTGCATGGTTTCCCGCGTGCGGATCTCGCCGATCAGGATCACGTCGGGCGCCTGGCGCAGGGTGTTCTTCAGCGCCACCTCGTAGGATTCCGTGTCGATGCCGACCTCGCGCTGGGTGACGATGCAGCCGGCATGCGCATGCACGTACTCTAGCGGGTCCTCGATGGTGATGATGTGGCCGCTGGAATGTTCGTTGCGGTGGCGGATCAGCGCGGCCAGCGAGGTCGACTTGCCGGTGCCGGTGCCGCCGACGAACAGGATCAGGCCGCGTTTCTGCATCACCAGCTCGCCGAGGATGGCCGGCAGCCCCAGTTCCTGCCAGCCGGGCACCTGCGTCTGGATGCGGCGCAGCACCATCGCCGCGCAATCGCGCTGCATGAAGGCGCTGACGCGGAAGCGGCCGAGTTCGCCGGCCTCGATGGCGAAGTTGCACTCGTGGGTGCGCTCGAACTCCTTCCGCTGCGCCGCGTTCATGATGCTGAACACCACCTGCAGCGCCTGCTCCCGGGTCAGCCGGTTGCGGCTCATCGGCTGCAGGACGCCATCCACCTTGATGGTGGGCTCGCGATCCGCGGTGATGAACATGTCCGACGCCTGATGGCGCGTCATGATCTCCAGCAGGGTGGTGAAGTTCATGCCGGCCGGCGCACTCAGAAGGCCGCCTTCTGGACGGCCCTGGTGCGCGCCGCCTCGCGGGTGACGACGCCCTTCTCGACCAGTTCCTGCAAGTGCTGGTCCAGGGTCTGCATGCCGTCGCGGCGGCCGGTCTGGATGGCCGAATACATCTGCGCCACCTTGTCCTCGCGGATCAGGTTGCGGATGGCTGGCGTCCCGACCATGATTTCCCAGGCCGCCGTGCGGCCGCCGCCGGTCTTCTTCAGCAGCGCCTGCGAAATGACCGCCTGCAGCGATTCCGACAGCATCGAGCGGATGACGCCCTTTTCGGCGGCCGGGAACACGTCGATGATGCGGTCGATGGTCTTGGCGGCGGAACTGGTGTGCAGGGTGCCGAACACCAGGTGTCCGGTTTCCGCCGCGGTCAGCGCCAGGCGGATGGTTTCCAGGTCACGCATTTCGCCGACCAGGATCACGTCCGGGTCCTCGCGCAGGGCCGAGCGCAGCGCCTCGTTGAAACCCAGCGTGTCACGGTGCACCTCGCGCTGGTTGATCAGGCAGCGCTTGCTCTGGTGCACGAATTCGATCGGATCCTCGATGGTCAGGATATGCGCGTAGTCGTTGGTGTTGATGTGGTCGATCATCGCCGCCAGCGTGGTCGACTTGCCCGACCCGGTCGGGCCGGTGACCAGGATCAGGCCGCGCGGCTGGCGGATGACTTCGCGGAAGAACGCCGGACAGCCGAGCTGCTCCAGCGTCAGGATCGTCGACGGAATGGTGCGGAATACGGCAGCCGAGCCACGATCCTGGTTGAAGGCATTGACGCGGAAGCGGGCGATGCCCGACAGCTCGAACGAGAAGTCGCACTCCAAGAATTCCTCGTAATCGCGCCGCTGCTTGTCGTTCATGATGTCGTAGATCAGCGCGTGCACCGCCTTGGTGTCCAGCGCCGGCACGTTGATGCGGCGGATGTCGCCGTCGACGCGGATCATGGGCGGCAGGCCTGCCGACAGGTGCAGGTCCGAGGCATTGTGCTTGACCGCGAAGGCGAGCAGTTCGGTGATGTCCATCTCGCTCAGGATGTGGCTTGTGCCGCTGGATCGGAGTCTTTACGCTCTTCCGCGCCCGGATGTACCGGGGCCGCAGTATAGATCAACCGTTTTGTGCCATGACTCCGACCCTCAGCGAACGCCTGCATGCCGTCCAGGAACGCATCCACGCCGCCGAGCGCGCCGCCGGCCGCCCGCCCGGCGGCGTCGGCCTGATCGCCGTGAGCAAGACCCAGCCGGCGGCTGCCATCCGCGCCGCCGTCCAGGCCGGGCAGCGCGACTTCGGCGAGAACTACCTGCAGGAGGCGCTGGCCAAGCAGGCGGAACTGGCCGACTGCCCGGCGATTCGCTGGCATTTCATCGGGCCGATACAGTCCAACAAGACCCGTCCGATCGCCACCCATTTCGACTGGGTCCATAGCGTCGACCGCCTCAAGGTGGCCGAACGCCTGAGCGAGCAGCGTCCTTCCCAGAAGCCCGCGCTGAATATCTGCCTGCAGGTCAACATCAGCCACGAGGACAGCAAGAGCGGTATCAACCTGGCCGAACTGCCGGAGCTGGCACGGGCCGTGGCCGCCCTGCCGCGGCTGCGGCTGCGCGGACTCATGGCCATACCGGCGCCGACCGCTGACCCCGCATCCCAGCGGCAGGCGTTCCGCACGCTGCGGCTGGCCCTGGAGAACCTGGACCTGCCGGGGCTGGACACGCTCTCCATGGGCATGTCGGATGACCTGGAAGCCGCCATCCTGGAAGGCGCCACCCTGGTTCGGGTCGGCACTGCCGTGTTTGGGCCGCGGGTGCGCTAGGCTAGAATGCCGCCTCTCCCGAACAGCAACCGGATTCGCAATCCCATGAAACAGCCTTCCCTCGGATTCATCGGCGCCGGCAACATGGCTGGCGCCCTGATCGGCGGCCTGGTCGCGGACGGCTACCCCGCCGACCACCTCTGGGTATCCGATATCGATACCCAGGCGCTGGCGCGACTGGCCGGCGCCCATGGCGTCCAGACCAGCGCCCGCAATGCCATCGTTGCCGAGCATGCGGAGGTGCTGGTGCTGGCGGTCAAGCCGCAGATACTGGGCGGCGTCGTGCGCGACCTGGCCGACATCATCCAGGCACGCCGGCCGCTGGTGGTCAGTATTGCCGCCGGCATCGGCGCCGGCAGCATCGACCGCTGGGCGGGCGGCAACGTCGCCATCGTGCGCTGCATGCCGAACACCCCGGCCATGGTCAAGACCGGCGCGACCGGGCTCTATGCCACCGAGCAGGTCAGCGCCGAGCAGCGCAACCAGGCGGAGGCGATCCTGCGCGCCGTGGGCCTGACCGTCTGGGTCGACGACGAGGCTCAGCTCGACGCGGTGACGGCCCTCTCCGGCAGCGGCCCGGCCTATTTCTTCCTGCTCATGGAGGCGATGGAGGAGGCCGGCATCGCGCTGGGACTGCCCGCCGCCACTGCCCGGCTGCTCAGCCAGCAGACCGCCCTGGGCGCCGGCCGCATCGCCATCGAATCCGACGAGGCGCCGGCCGAACTCCGGCGCCGCGTCACCTCGCCCGGCGGCACCACCGAGCAGGCCATCGCCGCCTTCGAGGCCGGCGGGCTGCGCGAGCTGGTCGCCAGGGCCATGCAGGCCGCCGCCCGACGCGCCACGGAATTGTCCGAACAACTGGGGGCCTGAACATGAACCAAGCCTATTGGGTGGCCCCCGCCATCTTCCTCGCCGACACGCTGTTCAGCCTGTACCTCTTCGCCCTGATGCTGCGCTTCCTGTTCCAGTGGAGCGGGGCGGACTACCAGAACCCGGTCTCGCAGTTCCTGATCCGCGTCACCCATCCGCCGCTGCGCTTCCTGCGCCAGTACATCCCGGCGCTGGGACGGGTGGACACGGCCGCCATCGTCCTGATGCTGGCCTTGCAGATGCTCGGCGGCTATCTGATCTTCCTGATCCAGGGCGCCGCGCCGTCCTTTCCGGCGCTGTCGATCTGGGCCGTGGCGCAGCTGCTGGAGCTGCTGCTGAACATCTACTTCTACGCCATCATCATCCGGGCGTTGCTCAGCTGGCTGGGTCCGATGCGCTACAACCCGATGATATCCCTGCTGTACAGCCTCACCGAGCCCCTGCTGCACGCCAGCCGCCGGTTGCTGCCAGCCGCCGGGGGCATCGACCTCTCTCCCATCGTGCCGCTGATCGGCATCCAGCTGGCCAGGATGCTGCTGCTGCCGCCGTTGCAGCAACTCGCCACCCTCCTCAACTGAACCCGCCGTGAGTCTGCCGCCGGACCTGATTCTCGACCTGCACATCCAGCCGCGTGCCTCGCGGGACGAGATCGCCGGCTATCATGGCGGCCGGCTGAAAATCCGCATCACCGCGCCCCCGGTCGACGGCAAGGCCAACCAGCACCTGATCGGCTTCCTGGCCGAGGTCTTCGGCGTGCCCAAGCGGAATGTGGAACTGCTGGCCGGCGAATCCGGCCGCGAGAAGCGCGTCAGGATCGCCCGGCCGGCGCGCTTGCCGGGCATCCTTCAGCCCTGACCGACCGCGCCGGGCCGGGTTTCAGACCCGCCGGTAGAGCAGGTCCCAGACGCCATGTCCCAGGCGCTCGCCGCGCCGCTCGAACTTGGTCTGCGGCCGGTAGGCCGGGCGCCGGGAATAGGGTGAATCCGGATTCAGGCTGACCAGGCTCGCACACGTTTCCAGCGCCTCCGCCATGTGTTCCGCGTAGGGTTGCCAGTCGGTGGCGGCGTGGAAGATGCCGCCCGGTCTCAGCTTGCCCGCCACCAGACGCAGAAAGTCAGCATTGACGATGCGGCGCTTATGGTGCCGCTTTTTCGGCCAGGGGTCGGGGAAGAACAGCTGCACGCGATCCAGCGCCTGGTCGGCAACCCGATGCGTCAGGATGTCGATGGCATCTGCGCAGTACACGCGCAGGTTGGTCAGTGCCTGCGCCTCGGCCCGCAGCAGCAGATGCCCGACGCCGGGCCGATGCACCTCGATACCGACGAAATCCTCGTTCCGGTTGGCCGCCGCCATCGCCGCCAGGGATTCGCCATCGCCAAAGCCGATTTCCAGCACCAGCGGCGCGTCGCGGCCGAACAGGCCTGCCGGGTCGAGCGGCCGGTCGGGCGCCAGCCCGTAGACCGGCCACAGCGCCTCCAGCGCGCGCGCCTGCCCCAGCGTAATGCGGCCCTGCCGGCGGATGAAACTGCGGATGCGACGTTCCCGCCCGGAGGCATCGGCGTCGGCGGAGGGAAGGGCGGAAAGCGGTTGGTCCTGGCTCATACGCGTGGGGAAAGACGGTTCTGCGGGTCGAAAAAATGGCGCGGATCATAGCATTGGCCGCCCGCAAGGCGATGCGCGGACCCGGG
>NZ_BAAHXD010000058.1:0-17187 GCF_054657115.1 Methyloparacoccus murrellii
CTAGAGGTGTCGATGGGCTTCTGGTCGGGCACAGGTAGCAACCAGCATCGCGCCGTCACTCGCCGGCCCGGGCCAAGAATCCGACAAAGCGATCAGGTATTGGCTGCGTAATTGAAGTATCTCGCGGGTTTCTTTCGGGTATTAACCTGCGTAACTGAGGTATATGGGTCTGGTTTCTCTTGGGAATATAGGGGGATTATGGCTGCGTAACCGGGGTATATGGGTCTGGTTTCTCCTGGGAATATAGGGGGCTATGGCTGCGTAATTGACTTGGGGATGTAAGTTGTTTTCTCCTAGGGATGTGGGGGTTATGGCTGCGTAATTGACTTCGAGAAAAAGGGGTTTAGGTGAGCGTCATGGGTGGGGGTGGGGGGTCGTCGACAGCGCGTGGTCCACGGGGGGTGGGGGGTATTGACGCGTTTTGAATCTCCCCGGAAAAGCGCGAGATACTGTCTGGCGGCGGCCTAGAAAATACCCGCCGATGCTCGAAAACACGGGTTTACCAAAATACCTGTCAAGATATTGACAAAAAATAATATCGGGATATTATTTTGCCATCCTGATAATTCAGGATGAACCTAGTCAATACTTAGCCTAAAGAGGATATAGCCATGACCACAACCATTACCATCGCTGCAAACCTTGCCACTATCTCGCACGCGCTTGATTGCGCAACTGACAACCATATCTTGTTGGAATTGGCGGATTTGGTGGACTGCGCACGGCAAGGCGATGATGCCATGCTGCTGCTTTGCGCGCGGAACCTTGTGGACTTCATTGAAGCGGAAATGAGTGACCCGGGCTTTATCGCCTCATTTGACGGTCTCGCCATTGACCTGCTAACCCCGGATGAAGTCTTGCCAGCCAGGGAGGAACTAGAGCGCCGAAAAGCCCTCGACTGGGCCGAGTGGAAACAAGAGCGCCGGGCAGTGGTGTAGTCGCAGAGAGGTGGGCACGGGGGACTGCAATCCCTCGTGCCCTATTGACCCCCCCGAAACGAGGAAGAAACGAGGAAATCATGAATAAGGTATCACGCCGCGACATTTACCAGACCGTCACGGATCGCATCGTTGCTCAACTGGAAGCCGGAACCCCGCCCTGGATGAAACCGTGGCAAGCAGGTGGCCCCGCTGCACTGCCGTTGCGTTCGACAGGGCAGCCCTACTCGGGCGTGAATGTCCTGACCTTGTGGGCGGATGCTTGTGACAAGGGTTACCGCTCACCGTACTGGTTCGGCTTTCAGACAGCCCTCAAGCTGGGTGCTCACGTGCGCAAGGGCGAGCACGGGTCGCCGATTGTCTACGCCAACAGGGTCATCAAGACCGAGACCCGCGACGACGGCGAAGAGGAAACCCGTGCCGTGCCGTTCCTGAAGCAGAGCACCGTGTTCAATGCCGAGCAGGTCGAGGGATTACCCGAGCACTTCTATGCCCCCGGGGAGCCCGTAGCGCGACGAAACCGGGAGGAGCGGGATCGTCGGCTGGACGCGTTCGTGTCGCGCCTGGAGGCTGATATACGCCACGGCGGCGGGCGGGCGTTTTACCGGATAGATGCCGACTACATCCAGGTGCCCGCGTTCGGGCAGTTCAACAGCGGGGAGCGCTATTACGCCACCCTGGCGCATGAGTTGACCCATTGGACGCGCCATCCGTCACGGCTGGATCGGGACATGGGGCGCAAGCGGTGGGGTGATGCCGGCTATGCCATGGAAGAGCTGGTAGCCGAACTCGGGGCGGCGTTCCTGTGTGCTGACCTGGGGATTACCCCCGAGGTTCGGGAGGACCATGCCGCTTACATTGCCGAATGGCTCCGGGTGCTCAAGGACGACAAGCGGGCCGTGTTCACTGCCGCCAGCAAAGCGAGTGAGGCCGTGGAATTCATGCGGCGCTTGAGCCTACCTGAACGGGGGGAGAGGGTAGCGGCATGAACGGGCTGATCTATCGAATCGAACTCGATTTCGATGCACCGGACCCCCGGCAGGCGTTCGACTGCTACAGCGATGAGGACGGGCGGGCCTATCTGGAGGGGGAGGTTTACGGCTGGATCGTCGAACGCGTCTGGATCAAGGCTGGCCAGCTGGAAACCGAGTGTGTCGATTCGTGCTGGGGCTACTACGGCGAAGCGGGGCGGGAGTACGCGATCGAGTGTGCCCGGGAGGCGATCCGGTACCACGGGAGGGTAGCGGCATGAACACGCAAGACTTGAAGCGGGCGCTACGGAATGGCCCCTATGTGTGGCCCGGCGGGTACCCCCTGTACTTTCTCGCGGCGGATGGCGGCGCGTTGTCCTTCGGCGCGGTTCGATCCGAGCTGAAACAGGTGTTCCGCGCCATGCGCGACAAGGGCTCCGATCCGTGCTGGGCGATTGTCGCCACGTGCGTCAATTGGGAGGACCGGGGCCTTTGTTGCGGGCACACGGGGGAGCTGATCCCGGCGGCTTACGGCGATGAAGAAGTCGCGGTATGAACATCGAATTCGACAGCCCAAGTGACCTGATCCGCTACGGGATCGCCGAGGGCAGGCAGCCGGCATCATTGAGGACCGCCGTGCGGCAGGTGAAGAAAGCGGCTGGCCTGACCGGTCTGGCGGCGGTGACCCGTGAACTTGATGGCGGCGGTATCGCCGTGATCCGACGACCCGGCGGGTTCATGGTCGTGTTCGTTCGCTGGCGCGATGACTACCCACCCGGCACAACGGTATGGCCAGGGCTTGAATGAATGACAAGGGCTCCTCCGGGAGCCCTTTTTTGTGGGCGTCGCGGGGGCAGGCGAAATCTGCCGAAGGGGGCAATGAGGGGGCAACGGCAGACATGAAAAAGGGCCAGCTCTCGCTAACCCTTTGAATTTATGGAGCCGATGACAAGATTCGAACTTGCGACCCGCACATTACGAATGTGCTGCTCTACCGGCTGAGCTACATCGGCCAAGTCGCGCATTATAGGGATCACCACCTCCCGGCATCAAGGCATTGGTCGCTGGTGCGCGGCGGCCAGCCCGATCAATGCCGGGTTGACGCGCCATTGAGGCTGTGGGTGACGTCGAATTCGAGCAGGTGCATGAAACGGAAAACCCGCTCTTCGGGGGTGACGGCCTCGACCAGCACCTGCTTCTCCGCGTTGGCCAGAGGCAACTGGCTGGCCATCAGGTTGACGAGCTGCGGAACCGGCACCTGCTCCAGGGCCGACCAGTCGGTCTGGAGCCCCTTGCGGTCGAAGTAGGTCTTGAGCAGCGACATCAGCCGTGACCGGTCATAGCCCTGCTGTTCCCCGGCGGCTTCGAGATCGCTGCGGAAACGCTGCCAGTCGACTTCGGCCTGGCGGTAAGACGTCGTGACGGCGATTTCCTGGCGCAGGTCGAAGCGCGAGACGCCCAGCAGCACGGTCAGCAGACGTCCATCCGGCAATTCGTTGAAGGAGACGATCCGCCCGGCGGTGCCGATGCGATACAGCGGAGCCTCCTCGGGCCGGTCCGGCTCCGGCTGAATCATGCCGATGAGGCGGTGCGTCTTGAGGCTGTCCAGGGTCATCTCGATGTAACGCGGCTCGAAGATATTGAGCGGGAGGTGGCAGCCGGGCATCACGATGGCCTCCGACAACGGGAACAAGGGCAGGACGTCGGGCAAACTCTCGAAGCCCGGGGTGAAGCGGTTGTTGGACATTCTGCCTCCCGGTGAGGAACTCGCGGTTGAATGACCTTCGATATGGGGCAACCAGGCAGAAATCCAAGCGGATCGCCACCATCGGAGTGCTGCCGGGTCGGGCTCTTGCGGCCGTCGCCAGCCAGACCGGTACGGCAGCGCCGGGGATGGATTACCATGCCGCCATCTCGAGGCTTCCCTGGTGCCGAATGCCGTGCCGAAAACCCTGCTGCGCCTGTTCCCTACCCCGTGCGAGACCGTCGAGCTTGCCGGGCTGTATCTGCGCCTGCGCCTGCACGAGCGCGGCAGCCCGGAGCAGCCCTTTGTCTATGCGAACTTTCTGACCAGCCTCGATGGACGCATCGCCCTGGAGGATGACAGCGGCCTGCCTTACCTGCCCAAGTCGCTGACGACTCCGGATGATTTCCGGCTGTTCCTGGAACTGCAATGCCAGGCCGATTGCCTGATCACCCATGGCGGCTACCTGCGATCGTTGGCCGAGGGGCGGCTCGGCAACATCCTGCAGATCGGCGCGCATGCCGCCGGCGCCGACCTGCCCGCCTGGCGCCTGGCGCAAGGCCTGCCGCCGCAGCCGGCCATCGTGATCGCCAGCGCCAGCCTCGATTTCCCCATGCCTGCCTCGATCCGCGAGCATCGCCAGCCCTGTTACATCGCCACCGGCGCAGATGCCGATCCGGCACGGGTGGCCTACTGGCGGGATCAGGGATACGAGGTCATCTTCGCCGGCCAGGGCCGCATGGTGGCCGGCGCGGCGCTGACCCAGCGGCTGGGCGAGCGGGGCTACCACAGCCTGTATCTGATCGCCGGCCCGCACATGCTCGACACGATGGTGCGCGAGGAGCGGCTGGCACTGCTGTTCCAGACCATGACCCACCAGCTCATGGGGGGCGAGGCATTCCGCTCCCTGGTGCCCGGGCCGGAAATGGGCCCCTTCGGGCATTTGCACCTGCGCTCGCTGTACTACGATCCGGCGGCGCCGAACGGGGCCGGACAATGGTTTGCCCAGTTCGCCTGCGCCGCCTATGCGGCACCACTCCCGGGAGACACCACGCATGGATGAGAAGACAACGCCGGCGGCGCTGGTCACGGGCGGCGCCCGGCGCATCGGCGCGGAAATCGTCCGCGGCCTGCATGCGGCCGGCTGGCGCGTGGTCCTGCACTATCACCGCTCGGCGACGGAGGCCGAGAGCCTCGCCGCCGCGCTGAACGCGCTGAGAACCGATTCGGTCCTGGCCCTGCAGGCGGACCTGGACGACCCGGCCGCCCTGGCCGCACTGGTCGAGACAGCCGCCCGCCGCTGGGGGCGGCTCGATGGCCTGGTCAACAACGCATCGTCCTTCTACCCGACCCCGCTCGGCAACATCACCGAAACGGACTGGACCCATCTGCTGGGCAGCAATCTGAAGGCTCCCCTGTTCCTGGCACAGGCCGCGGCTCCCCACCTGCGGCGCCGGGGCGGCGCCATTGTCAACCTGATCGACGTCTACGCCGAACGGCCGCTCAAGGGTTATCCGGTCTACTCGGTCGCCAAGGCCGGCCTGGCTGCTCTCACCCGGTCGCTGGCCGTGGAATTCGCGCCCGAGGTGCGCGTCAACGGCGTTTCGCCCGGCGCCATTCTCTGGCCGGAACAACAGGATGACGGACCGCAGCCGGCAGACATTCTCGCCAAGGTGCCGCTGGCGCGCCCGGGCACACCCGGCGACATCGCCCGGACCGTGCGCTTCCTGCTGGAGGAGGCGCCCTATGTGACCGGGCAGATCCTGGCGGTCGACGGCGGCCGCAGCGTCTTCATCTGAGCTCCGGCACCGGCAGCCGCTTCTGCGCCAGCCCGGTTTTGTCGAAGGCGGCCCAGAGTGCCGCATAGGTCTGGCCCAGCACGGGATGGCGGCGCTGGGGCGCCAGCTCGGACAGGGGCTCCAGCACGAAGGCGTAGCGGGTGATCTCGTCCCGCGGCAAGCGCAGGCCATCCGCCTCGACGATCCGGTCCCCGTACAGGATGAGGTCGACATCGAGCGTGCGGGAGCTGAACTTCTGGCTGTTGCGGGTGCGGCCATGCCGCTCCTCGATCTCGCGCAAGCGGCGCGCGATGACGGCCGGTTCCTCCTCCGAGACGAACGCGGCGGCGAGATTGTGGAAGGGTGGTCCCTCGAAGCCCACCGCGGCGGTCTCGTAGAGGCTGGAAAGCGCCAGGGGACCGAAGGTCTGGCGCAGATCCTCCAGCGCCGCCGGGATGTGAATCTCGGGATCGATGTTGCTGCCGAGGCTCAGGAACACGTCAGGCATGGCCGGAACGGGACCCCCGCTCGATCAGGATGCCGACATCGCTGGCACCACGGATGGCGCCCTTCTTGTTCAGCGTCAGCCGCACCCAGGGCACGGCGAATTCGTCGAGGACGATGGCGGCGATGCGCTCGGCGAGTGTCTCGACCAGAAAGAAACTGCTGGTCTCGACAAAACCGATGATGCGCTTCGACACCGCCTTGTAGTCGAGGGTATGGGCGATATCGTCGGTGGCGGCTGCCGGGCGGATATCGGTGCCCATTTCCAGGTCGATGATGACGGTCTGGCGGATGGTTCGCTCCCAATCATAGATACCGATGACGGTTTCCACCTCGAGTCCGCGCAGGAAGATGATGTCCATTCAAGAGTCCGGTAAGGCTGTGGTTCGGCGCGACTTGGTAACATAGCCCTCTCTCCATGACAACCCAAACATACCCCGCCATGGCCATCTGGTTCCTCGTTCCGTTCGCCTATCTCCTCGGCTCGCTTTCCACCGCGGTCATCGTCAGCAAGCTGGCCGGGCTGCCCGACCCGCGCGAACAGGGTTCGAAGAATCCCGGCGCGACCAACGTCCTGCGGCTGGGCGGCAAGAAGGCAGCCATCATCACCCTGCTGGGGGATGCACTGAAGGGCCTGGTACCGGTAGTCATCGCGGATGCCCTGTCCGCATCGCCGGACATCCTGGCCGCGGTGGGTCTGGCCGCCTTCCTCGGCCATTTGTACCCGGTGTTCTTTCGCTTCAAGGGTGGCAAGGGCGTGGCCACGGCGCTGGGGGTCCTGTCGGGTTTCTCCGTCTGGGTCGGTCTCGCCGTGCTGGCCACCTGGCTGCTGATGGCTTTCCTGTTCCGCATCTCCTCGCTGGCGGCCCTGACCGCGGCCACCCTGGCGCCGCTGTATGTCTGGCTGCTGCGGGAATCGCCCGTCCTGAGCGGTGCGGCGCTGGCCATGGCCCTGCTGCTGATCTCCCGCCATCGCGGCAACATCGAGCGCCTGTTGCGCGGCGAGGAGAGCCGGATCGGCCAGAAATCCTGAGGCCGGCCGGTATACCGGTTTCCTCGCCGCTTCGGCGATAATCGCCACTTCACCCCACACCGCGGACTCTTCATGCACGAACTCGTCAACTGGCTGGTCAACACCATCGGCGCCATGGGCTATCCGGGCATTTTCCTGCTCATGGCGATGGAAAGCTCGGTCTTCCCGATTCCCAGCGAAGTCGTCATGCCCCCGGCCGGCTACCTGGTGCACGAGGGCAAGATGAACATGTGGCTGGTGATCCTCAGCGGTACGCTCGGCAGCCTGGCGGGGGCCTATGCCAATTACTTCGTCGCCCGCTGGCTGGGCCGGCCGCTGGTGATCCGGTATGGCCGCTACGTCTGGATTACCGAGGAACACTTCGACAAGGTGGAAGGTTTCTTCCTCCGCCACGGCGAGATTTCCACCTTCATCAGCCGGCTGCTGCCGGTGATCCGGCACCTCATCTCCATACCGGCCGGCATCGCCCGCATGAACCACTGGCGTTTCAGCCTCTACACCACGGTTGGCGCAGGCCTCTGGGTCAGCATCCTGTCCTGGATCGGCTATTTCATCGGCCAGAACGAGGCGCTGATCGCCGAGTATTCGCATGAAGCCGTGATCGCCGTGATCGTCTTCAGCCTCGTCCTGGGTGGGCTCTACGCGGTCCTGCACCAGCGCAAGCTGCGCCGCCAGGCCGATCCGGCCTGAAACGTCATCGCCAACCGCCCAACTCCCGAACCTCCGGCCCGCCCCACCCTTTCCGCCATCACCACGGCGGAGGGGCGCGACCTTCCCGCTGCCGATCATGAGCCACACCTACGACGCCGCCTCGATTGAAGTGCTCTCCGGGCTGGACCCGGTACGCAAGCGCCCCGGCATGTACACCGATACCAGCCGGCCCAACCACCTGGCCCAGGAAGTCATCGACAACAGCGTCGACGAGGCGCTGGCCGGTTTCGCCCGGAACATCGAGGTCCGCCTGATGACCGACGGCGGGGTCGAGGTGCGTGACGATGGCCGCGGCATGCCGGTCGACCTGCACCCCGAGGAGGGTGTATCCGGCGTCGAGGTGATCCTCACCAAGCTGCACGCCGGCGGCAAGTTTTCCAACAAGAGCTACGGCTTCTCCGGTGGCCTGCATGGTGTCGGTGTGTCCGTGGTCAATGCGCTGTCCGACCGGCTGGACGTGGAGGTCCGCCGCGATGGCCGAATCTGGGACATCGGTTTCGCGCGCGGCGAGAAGATCCGCGACCTGACCGCGACCGGCACGACGAGCAAGCGCGACACCGGCACCAGCGTGCGTTTCTGGCCCGAGGCCCGGTACTTCGACTCGCCACGCATCGCCACGCCGAGGCTCAAGGCGCTGCTGCGCGCCAAGGCCGTACTCTGCCCCGGCCTGCGCATCACCCTGACCGACGAGACGGTCCACGAGACCGAGAGCTGGTATTTCGAGAACGGCCTGCCGCAGTACCTGCTGGATCGCGTCGGCAGCCAGCACTGCCTGCCGGAGGAACCCTTCGTCGCCAGTCTCAGCGGGCAGCAGGAAGCGGTCGACTGGGCCGTGCTGTGGACCCCCGAGGGCGGCGGCGAGCCGGTCACCGAGAGCTATGTCAACCTGGTGCCGACGGCGCAGGGCGGCACCCACGTCAATGGCCTGCGCACCGGCCTGACCGAGGCGGTGCGGGAGTTCTGCGAATTCCGCAACCTGCTGCCGCGTGGCCTCAAGATCGCGCCCGAGGATGTCTGGGAACGCTGTCATTACGTCCTCTCCCTGAAGATGCTGGACCCGCAGTTCTCCGGGCAGACCAAGGAGCGTCTGAGCTCGCGCGAATGCGCCGCCTTCGTCGCCGGCGTGGCCAAGGACGCCTTCAGCCTGTGGCTGAACCAGCACCCCACGATCGGCGAGCGGATCGCCGAACTGGTCATCGAGAGCGCCCAGAAGCGCCTGAAGGCCAGCCGCCAGGTCACGCGCAAGAAGGTCACCAGCGGCCCGGCGCTGCCCGGCAAGCTGTCCGACTGCGCCTCGCAGGACCTCGGCCTGACCGAGCTGTTCCTGGTCGAGGGCGACTCCGCCGGCGGTTCCGCCAAACAGGCGCGCGACAAGGACTTTCAGGCCATCATGCCCCTGCGCGGCAAGATCCTGAACACGTGGGAGGTGGAATCCGGCGGCGTGCTGGCCTCGCAGGAAGTCCACGACATCAGCGTCGCCATCGGCGTCGATCCCGGGTCCGCCGAACTCGCGGGGCTCCGCTACGGCAAGATCTGCATCCTCGCCGACGCCGATTCCGATGGCAATCACATCGCCACCCTGCTGTGCGCCTTGTTCGTGCGGCATTTCCGGCCGCTGGTCGAGGCCGGCCATGTCTTTGTCGCCATGCCGCCGCTCTATCGCATCGATGTCGGCAAGCAGGTGTTCTATGCCCTGGACGAGGCCGAGAAGAAGGGCGTGCTGGACCGCATCGAGGCGGAAAAGCTCAAGGGAAAAGTCAATGTGCAGCGCTTCAAGGGTCTGGGTGAAATGAACCCCTCCCAGCTCCGCGAAACCACCATGAATCCGGACACGCGCCGCCTGGTACAGCTCACGCTGGCGGATACCGCCGGCACCGACGAGAAGCTGGACCTGCTGCTGGCCAAGAAGCGTGCCGCCGACCGCAAGGCCTGGCTGGAGGAGAAGGGCAACCTGGCCGAGGTCTGAGCCGGCCGTGCCCATCGCGGCCAGCCGCCATCCCCGCCCCGGGCCGCGGTGCAGGCAACTGTCACATCGTCGTCACCGAGGCTGCAATCCGGATTTATCCTTGCCATCGAAGCCCATTACCCTATAATGCTTCGCTTGTTTTTTTGAAGGGCAGTCCCTGGGCTGCCTTTTTTGTTTTCGGGGAGGATGTTTCGATGTCCAGTCAAGTGATGCCGACCTACGCACGGCTGCCCGTCGTCTTCGAACGCGGCGAGGGCCCCTGGCTGTGGAGCACGGACGGTACCCGCTACTTCGACGCCATCTCCGGCATCGCGGTCTGCAACCTGGGCCATGCCCACCCTGCCGTCGCCGCCGCCATCTGTGACCAGGCCGGCAAGCTGGTGCACACGTCCAACCTCTATGGCATCGCCCTGCAGGAGCAACTGGCGGCCGAGCTGTGCCGGCTGGGCGGCATGGACAATGCGTTCTTCTGCAATTCCGGCGCCGAGGCCAATGAGGCGGCGCTGAAACTGGCCCGCCGGCATGGCCACGGCAGGGGCATCGCCCATCCGAAGGTCGTCGTCATGGAAAACAGCTTCCATGGCCGCACCCTCTTCACCCTCAGCGCCACCGGCAACACCAAGGTCCAGGAGAGCTTCGAGCCCTTGGTGGACAGCTTCATCCGCGTCCCCTACGGCAATGCCGAGGCCGTCGCCGCCATCGACGATGCCAGCGTGGTGGCCGTGCTGGTCGAGCCCATCCAGGGCGAGGGCGGCGTGCGCGTGCCGCCGGCGGAATTCCTGCCGGCGCTGCGCCAGCTGTGTGACCAGCGCGGCTGGCTGCTGATGCTCGACGAGGTACAGACCGGCATGGCCCGTACCGGCGCCTGGTTCGGCTTCCAGCACGCCGGCATCCAGCCAGATGTCATGACCCTGGCCAAGGCGCTCGGCAACGGCGTGCCCATCGGCGCCTGCCTCGCGCGCGGCGCGGCGGCCGACGTGCTGACGGCGGGCCGGCACGGCTCCACCTTCGGCGGCAATCCGCTGGCTTGTCGCGCGGCGCTGAGCGTCATCGAGACACTCCAGCGACAGAACCTGATCGCCCGCGCCGCCTTCCTCGGCCAGCGGCTGCTGAACGGTTTCCGCTCGGCCCTGGCCGATCATCCGCAGGTGCTCGACATCCGTGGCCGCGGCCTGCTGATCGGCATCGAGCTGGACCGTCCCTGCGCCGAGCTGACCCAGCGCGCCCTGGCCGCAGGCTATCTCATCAATGTCACCGCGGAACGCACCATTCGCCTGTTGCCGCCATTGATCCTGACCGACGAGGAAGTGCAACACCTGATCGAGGGCGTGGCGCGGCTCGTCAACGACTTTACGGCCGCCTGAAGCCGGGAGAATGCTTTCATGTCTGTTCGCCACCTGGTGAACCTGTCAGATCTGAGCCCCGCCGAGCTGCGTGGACTGATCCGGCGGGCCATCGAACTCAAACAGTCGCGGACTGTCCACGAGCCGCTGAAGAACCGGGTTCTCGGCATGCTGTTCGAGAAGTCCTCCACCCGCACCCGCATTTCCTTCGAGGCGGGCATGATCCAGCTGGGCGGCGCGGCGATCTTCCTCTCGCCCCGCGACACCCAGCTCGGGCGCGGCGAGCCCATCGAGGATTCCGCCCGCGTGATTTCGCGCATGGTCGATTGCATCATGCTGCGCACCCATGCGCACCGGACGGTGGAAATCTTCGCCGAATATTCACGCGTCCCCGTCATCAACGGCCTGACCGACCGCAGCCACCCCTGCCAGCTGCTGGCCGACCTGCAAACCTATGTCGAGCACCGCGGGGAGATCAGTGGCCGGCGCGTCGCCTGGATCGGCGACGGCAACAACATGTGCCACTCCTGGCTCGAAGCCGCGGGATTGCTGGACTTCGAACTGAACGTCGCCTGCCCCGCGGGCTACGATCCGGAACCCGAATTTCTCGAACTCGCCGGCGGGCGGGCACGTGTTCTCCGGCATCCCGCCGAGGCGGTGCAGGATGCCGACCTGGTCGTCACCGACGTGTGGGCCAGCATGGGCCAGGAAGAGGAGCAGGCGAAGCGCGTGCAGGCCTTCCGCGACTATCAGGTTGACGCCGAGCTGATGCGGCAGGCACGGTCCGACGCCCTGTTCATGCACTGCCTGCCGGCCCACCGGGGCGAGGAAGTCAGCGCTGAGGTGCTGGAAGGTCCGCAGAGCGTGGTTTGGGAGGAGGCGGAAAACCGCCTGCACGCGCAGAAGGCGCTGCTGGAATTCCTCCTGGTCGAGAGCAGCCCGGTCAGGCAGCTCGCCTCTCGCTGAAGCAGCCGTCCACCCGGGGGCGAGGTATCCCTCTGGCCCTGTCCGTCCGCCGGCGTAGGTAGCCTCAGGGCAGCAGGTGCCGGACCATGTCGCGCTCCCGCAGGATTTCCCCCTCGCTGGCGCGAATCCGCTCGCGACTGAAATCGTCGATCGCCAGTCCCTGAACGATGCGCCAGCGTCCCTCCCGAATTTCGACGGGGTAGGAAAACATCAGCCCCGGCTCGATGCCGTAACTGCCGTCGCTGCACACCGCCATGCTGGTCCAGCGCCCCGCCGGCAGGCCGAAGACCCAGTCGCGCATGTGTTCCAGCGCGGCATTGGCCCCCGACGCGGCACTGGACTTGCCGCGCACGCGGATCACCTCCGCGCCGCGATGCTGGATGGTGCCGATGAAGGTCTGCTCGTACCACGCGTGCCCGACCAGTTCCAGCGCGGGCTGTCCGCCGATGGTGGCATGCCGGATGTCCGGGTACTGGGTGGTGGAATGGTTGCCCCAGATGATCACGCCTTCGACCTCGCGGATACGCCGCCCGGTGCGGGCGGCCAGCTGACTGACGGCGCGGTTGTGGTCCAGCCGGGTCATGGCGGCGAAGTTTTCCGGCGGCAGATCGGGCGCGTTGGCGCGGGTGATCAGCGCATTGGTGTTGACCGGATTGCCGACCACGAGCACCTTGACGGTGCGGCGGGCCGCCGCATTGAGCGCCCGACCCTGCACGGAAAAAATGCCGGCGTTCACCTCCATCAGGTCGCGCCGCTCCATGCCCGGGCCGCGCGGCTGGGCGCCCACCAGGAAAACCAGATCGGCCCCCTCGAAGGCGCGCTCGGGATCGCTGTGACAGGAAACGTCCTGCAGCAGCGGCGCGGCGCAATCGGCCAGTTCCATGGCAACCCCCTCGAGGTTGCCGACAGCCTGCGGCACCTCCAGCAGGCTCAGGCTGACGGGCTGATCCGGACCCAGCAGATCGCCGGCGATGATCCTGAACAGGAGGGCATAACTGATCTGGCCTGCCGCACCGGAAACGGCAATCTTCACCGGTGTTTTCATGGGCTATCCTGCGCCTGACGTCAGGCCTGGGTCGATGATGCCAATCGCGGGCGAAACGGGGAACGCTGACCTCAGGCCAGAGGATAACCCTTGGCCTGCACGGCCTGCTGGATGGCTTCCAGGGTGGTCGTGGCGTCATCGTACTCGACCTCGACCAGCCCGTCCCGGGCGGACGCCTTGCTCGACTGGACGCCGGGAACGGCATCGGCCGCGGACTGCACCGCCTTCTCGCAACCCCCGCATTTCATGCCGCCAACCTTGAAGCTTGCCTTGGCCATGTCATATTCCTCGGTATTGGATGAATGCGCCCCAGACAAGCTCAGGACTCGCTGCGGCTGTTGAACGGGAACGGTTTTTCGTTGGTGCTGTAGCTGAGATACAGCCAGATGCGGTAGATGTATTCGGCCACGACCTCCCCGGCCCGACGAGCGCCGGCATTGGGCTGCGCGCCGACCAGGTGCAGCAGGACCTGGACCAGCAACACGCCCCAGAGCACGAACCGCACGATGCCGAGGATGATGACATAGACAAGGATGTAGAACAGCCGGACAAAGAAATTTCCCGGATCGGTCACACTCGGTTCGATACTGGACATACGGCACATCACCAACGCAAAAATGAACGGGAAGCCTCGCACCCGGCAACCGTTACAATGGCGGCCAGCCACGGAGACAACTGGCGCGGAAGCATACCCCAATCATGAATCGTCTGCTAAATCGCGACGGCGAAATCCACTACCGGGAGGACTTTCTCGAGGCCGGCGAAGCCGAGCGCCGCTTCCGGGACCTGCTGGCCGGGCTGGACTGGCATGACGAATGTCTCCGCCTCGCGGGGCGTCGGGTCCAGGTGCCCCGGCGCGTCTGCTGGTACGGCGATGCCGGTGCGGTCTACCGTTATGCCGGTGTCGTCCACGAACCGCAGGCCTGGACCGACACGCTGGCGGATCTCAGGGCCCGGGTGGAAACCGCGCTTGGGCGCCCCTTCAACAGCGTGCTGGGCAACCTGTACCGGAACGGCCAGGACGCGATGGGCTGGCATGCCGACGCCGAGGCCGAGCTGGGCGCCTGCCCGGTCATCGCCTCGCTGAGCCTGGGCGCCGAGCGGCGCTTCGAAATCCGCCACCGGCACACGCGGGAGCGGCTGAGGATGGAACTGGCGCCAGGGAGCCTCCTGGTCATGTCCGGCCCCTTCCAGGAGCACTGGCAACATCGCGTGCCCCGGCAACCCGCCCTCGCCGCGCCCCGCATCAACCTGACCTTCCGCCTCATTATTCAGACCGCACGCTAGCGCACATGGCCGACATCATCCCGTTCCGCCGTCCCAAGGCGTCGGAGCGGCATCAGGGCAAGACCCTGTGCCGTTCCGGCTTCCACAAGTGGGAGATCGACAAGGCCCGCGTCTTCGATGTCAGGCAGGGCCGGCTGGTGACCGTGCTGCGCTGTCCCCGCTGCGGCGCGGTCAGGCACGAACTGCGCTGAGGTGGCCGCCCCGGGAATCGGACGTCCGGCAGCAGGACAGGAAGTCATGCAGATGCTGGCGGCAGAAGTCGTCGAGCACCCAAGGCCGGCGGTCGATCACGGCAGACTCATCGAACGGGATCACATATGCCTCCGCCAAGTGGCGCCGACCCTCGACAGTGGTCACCCAGAGGCTTGCGCGGCGGTAGAAATCGTCCTCGAAATGATCCAGGCATGTCGCAGCCCCGTCGTCGAGCCCGCAATACAGCAGGCCCTGCGTGGCGGCGCCCGGCTCGGCGATCAGGCCGGGATAGGTCAGGCCGTGCAGGGCATAGCGGGCATATCCCGCCAGCGTGGCGGTCTCACCGATGCGGTCCAGCCCCGTCACCGCGCAGAAGACCTCGGGCAGTTGCAGGGTTCCGTAGGCAAACAGATTGAACATGATCGTGCCTCTCCCCGATTGCCGGGCCCCACCCGGCATGGGTCACCTTCATGGCATTGACAGGCAGCCAGCCCCGGGGTTTAAGCTGATGGCCTTTTCGTGCTGGCATCAAGTATAGGCATGTCCGAACACCATATCCTGATGGGCCGGGGCAAATCGCCCTGTTATCTGGAGGGCCGCTACGCCAATCGCCATGGCCTGATCGCCGGCGCCACCGGTACCGGCAAGACGGTCTCCCTGCAGGTGCTGGCCGAAGGCTTCTCCCGTCTCGGCATTCCCGTCTTCCTGGCCGACATCAAGGGCGATCTCGCCGGGCTGGCCTGCCCGGGCGCGGACAATCCGAAACTGGCCGAGCGCGCCGCTACCCTCGGGGTCAGCGACTACGGCCCGCAGGCCTTTCCGGTGGTGTTCTGGGATGTGCTGGGCGAGCAGGGCCACCCGGTGCGCGCGACGCTGTCCGACATGGGGCCGCTGCTGCTCTCGCGCCTGCTGGAGCTGAGCGACATCCAGCAGAGCGTGCTGACCCTGCTGTTCAAGTACGCCGACGATCATGGGCTGTTGCTGCTGGATCTCAAGGATCTGCAGGCGCTGATCAGCCACGCCGCCGACCATGCCGCGGAGCTGGCCCAGGATTACGGAACCATCAGCCGCCAGACCCTCGGCATCCTGCAGCGCGAACTGCTGACCCTGGAACAGGAAGGCGCCGAACATTTCTTCGGCGAACCCTCGCTGCGCCTGGAGGATCTGATGCAGACCACCCTGGACGGGCGCGGGCACATCAACATCCTGGCAGCCGACCGCCTGTTCCTCAAGCCGAGGCTGTACGCAACCTTCCTGCTCTGGCTGCTCTCCGAGCTGTACGAAAACCTGCCGGAGCGTGGCGACGCCCCCCTGCCCAGGCTGGCATTCTTCTTCGACGAGGCGCACCTGCTGTTCGACGATGCGCCCAAGGCGCTGATCGACAAGGTCGAGCAGGTCGTGCGGCTGATCCGCTCCAAAGGCGTGGGCGTTTATTTCATCACCCAGAATCCCCTGGACATACCGGAAAAGATTCTGGGTCAGCTGGGAAACCGCATCCAGCATGCCCTGCGGGCTTTCACGCCCAAGGACCAGAAGGCCGTCCGGGCCGCCGCCGAGACTTTCCGGAGCAACCCGGATCTGGATGTGGCCGGCGCCATTACCGAGCTGGCCGTGGGCGAGGCGCTGGTATCGACCCTGACGGAAGGCGGCGTACCCAGCCCGGTCGAGAGGGCCAGGATTTGCCCGCCGCGCTCGCGCATGGGCGCCATCACGGCCGAGGAACGCGAGACCATCCTGCAGCGCTCGCCCTATCGGGAGCGCTACGCCGAGACGGTGGACCGGGAATCGGCCTATGAGCGCCTGAGCACGCGGGCAGAGCGGGCTTCCGGACCGGCATCCGTGATTGGCGAGGAGCTGCAAGGCTTCCTGGAAAAGGCGGCCAGGAGCGCCGTATCCGCCGCCAGCTCGGAACTGGGCCGCAAACTCGGCCGGCAGCTGCTGCGCGGCATCCTGGGCTCGCTGGGCAACCGCTGACCGGGCGATCAGCCGCCAGACGTTCCGGCCATGGCGGCGAGCGCCCGGGCCAGGGCACGCAAGGCCTGTCCCCGATGGCTGAGCCGGTTCTTCACCGCCGGCGCCAGTTCGGCGCTGGTGCAACCCTGCTCCGGCAGGTAGAACAAGGGATCGTAACCAAACCCATCCTGACCCCGGGGTGCTGCCAGGATGCGTCCCGGCCAGCTGCCCTCGGCGATGATCGGGCTGGGGTCGGCCGCGTGGCGCAGATAGACCATGACACAGCGGAAACGGGCGCTGCGTCCGGCATCCGCCACCCCGGCCAGCGCCGCCAGCAGCTTGGCATTGTTGTCGGCATCGGTCGCGCCGATGCCGGCATAGCGGGCGGAAAATATTCCCGGCGCCCCCGCCAGGGCGTCGACTTCCAGTCCCGAGTCGTCGGCGATCGCCGGCAGGCCGGACAGGCGGGCTGCATGACGGGCCTTGAGGATGGCGTTCTCGACAAAGCTGAGACCGGTTTCCTCCGCATCGCCGATGTCGCATTCGGCCTGCGTTATCACCGAAAAATCATGCTCTGCTAATATCGCCCGGACCTCGCGGATTTTCCCGGGGTTGCCGCTGGCGAGGAGAATTTTTTTCATCGTTGGCACCTAGATGAAGAATGCCCGGCATGTCCCTCCGCCAGGCCACCTGGACAAATGGCGGGGCGTGGACGCGGGCCTTTCATGAACAACAACATATCGAGGAGATACCGCC
>NZ_BAAHXD010000059.1:0-15719 GCF_054657115.1 Methyloparacoccus murrellii
GAACCGGTTTCGAACGGATTCAGCAGCAAGCTATGAGCCCCCGGATCGCTTAGCACATGGGTTTTGGGGTTGATCTGCCAACCGACCCTGACACGACGCAGCAATGCCAGAATGATGGCTTCCAGTGCCAGCAGCCTGAAGGGTTTGACAAGGTAGTGATCGGCGCTGCCGCCAAGACCGGTCAGCTTGTCCTGCAAGGTACCCCTCGCCGTTAGCAGGACAATGCCGGTGGCCGGATCGGATGCCCTGAGCCGCGAGACCGCCAGGAATCCCTCGCCATCCGGAAGGTTGACGTCGATGATGGCGACATCGGCCCAGCCGACAACCGGCCAGAACTCCCTCAGGCTGCCCGCTTCGGCTACCGCATGCGAGCGACCGCGGAGGAAATCCGAGAGCTCCTGACGGTAATCGACCTCGTCTTCCAGCAATACGATAGTGGCCATCTCGAGGTGGGGGGAACCTTGGGAACATCCTGAACGGTCCGGTCTCTTCCTGCCGGCCTAATCGCCTTGACACAGGGAGCCCCCGGAAACAGCTTGTATTCTAGGCAAACGTATCCGCCATGAGTGTGTTGAACCAGACCTGCATGTCCTTGTAGCTCCCTGTGGTGGCCGAGGTCGCGGCGATCGGCGTACCATTGTTGTGGAAAGCCGGGACGACCATCGTTCCGCTCTTGGGCTCATACTGGTAGACGGCCGACAGCCAAGTGGCCCGGTCGGCCGTAATCGGCGTATAGCAGGCCGAGTTGGTGACCGGTGACGGATTCAGCGGTTTGTTCTGCAGGATACGCAAGATCGCATCGGCGCAGGTCTTGCCCTGCTGGTTGCCGATGTGTCCGGCCTTGGGCTGGGTGGTTGAACTGGCGTCGCCAATGACATGAATGCCCGCGCCGGGTTTCCGGGTTGCCTCGTAGCTGAGCATGTTGACCGGAACGGTGCGTTCATTGCTGGGAGGTGTGGAATCGTACAAGCCCGCCGTTTCCAGCATGGCGGGAGCGCGTTGCGGCGGAATGGGGTTGAGCACGCCGGCCATGATAGCGGCCTGCGCGATTCCGCCCTGTCTGAAGTCTACCTTGCGGGAATAGCTGTCGATGCCGGTGATCTCGCAGTTTGACCGGTAATCGACGACGTACCCATAGGCACCGCCGAAGGCCGTCAGGAAGTTGTTCTTCTCGACCAGTAGGTCGGGGTTGGCATCGAGCACCACGACCTTGCTGCTGACATGATTGGTGCGGAGCCAGTCGGCGATGACACAGGCCCGTTCATAGGGTCCGGGTGGGCAGCGGAAAGGCGCCGTGGGGATGGTGATGACGACATCGCCCACGCGGGTTCCGGCCTTGAGCTCCAGCAACTGGTTACGCAGCAGCTCGGTTTGCGGACCGGCTTGCCAGGCATGCGGCACCAGCGTGTTGTACTCGTCCTGATCGCTCATGCCCGGCATCACGTCAAACTCCAGTCCCGGCGCCAGCACCAGCCGGTCATAGGAAATATCACCCCCGTTCTGGCGGCTGACCTGCTTGCCGGCGGTATCGATGGCAATCACCGTATCCTGGATCAGCGAGACACCATAATGATTCACCAGTGTGCTGTAGGCATAGCTGAGCTGGCTCATGGGGAGCTGCCCGGTCAGCACCTTGTTGCTCATGATGTTCGAGGTATAGCGGCTGGCTTTTTCGATCAGCGTGACATTGACCCCGGTGCCACCCCAGAGGCGCAGGTACTTGGCCAGTGTTGCGCCGGCCATGCCGCCGCCGACGATCAGCACCTGGCCGCGGATGCCAGTGTTGGTCGGCACGGGGAACAACCGGGAGCCTTCGCCGAACGCGTTGTCGTCATCGGCCCGCAGCAGACCGGGGACGGTCAGAAGCCCCAGGCCGCCGGCGGCGATGTTTCCAAGAAATGTACGACGATCCATGATGGTTACCTCTGATTGGCCAGATACTTGGCAATGGCCCGCAGTTGCGCCTCGGTGTAGCCCCTAGTATGGGCCGCCATGATGCCGTCGGCATCCTCTTGCCCGCTGGCATACTCGGCGAGCTCATTGAAAATTTCGGCTTCCGTTTCACCGAGCAATGCCTCGAAACCGCCGCTGCCGTTGGTTCCGTGGCACTGGAAGCAGTTGCTCGCCAGCAGTCGGCCCTCGGTGTTGTCGGTCACCCCGCCGCCACCGGCGGCGGTGACGGTCACATTCACCGTGCGATTGGTCTTCGCGTCACGGACGGTGACCTTGGCGCTACCCGCGGCGACGCCCTGGACAAGGACGGCCGTGCCATTCACCGTGGCCCGCGCCACGCTGGCATTGGAACTGGAAGCCTGCACCGTACCGTTCGGGTTGCTCACCGTCACATTCGCCGACTGGCCGGCGACCAGGCTGAGCGATTCCGGCGACACGGCCATGGGTGGTGGATTTACCTTGACCTGCAAGGTTTTCTTGCCGCCAGTGTCTTTGACGGTTACGGTAGTGCTACCAACCGTCAGGGCCGTCACGGTAATCCTGGCGGAAGCCAGCTGAGCCGATGCAATACCCGGCTTTGAGTTCTGAAGCGATAGCGAGCCCCTGATGTTGCTGACGGTTACCGTCGCGACTTGCCCGGGAATCATCGTCAACGATGAAGGCGAGAGGGAAGCGGCCGCGGCCGGCTCCATCAATGGAAGTAGGCTGAGTAGCCCTATCAATTGGTTACGAATGTTCACGTCTGAGTCTCTCTCGATGGCTGATCTACCCGGGGTACCGTTGAGCCGGCCGGTTTACTGGAGCATCAAAATATTAGCAAATAATGAAAATCTGAGACAGGCAGACGCTTTTGCAAAAGGCCTTGCACAAAACATCCTGCCGTGGATGGATAGGCCTGCACAAAGCCGATCGCTTGCGGGCCAATCCGGCAATCCGGAAGGCAGCAGCCTTCGAACTGAAACTGACCAGCCTTGAGGATTTATGCGACTGAAAAGCCTGTTCACCGGTGGCTTCCTGACCGAACGCGTCGTCCTGCTGGCGCTGGTGGGTGGCCTGGGATACGCCTGCCTGACGATCGTCGCGCCTTTCGTTCCGCCGTTCATCTGGGCGATGATCCTGGCCCTCTCGACCTGGCCTTACTATCAGCGGCTCACGTCCTGGCTGGGAGGACGCCGCAAGCTGGCCGCGCTGCTGCTGACCGGTGTGCAGTTGCTGATCTTTGTCGTGCCGACCATCATGGCGCTGACGGCCCTGACCAATCATGTGCCCAACCCCGAGGCGGCCTACGAGGCGGTCGATACCTGGCTGAAAGGGGAACCGCCCGACTGGCTCACCAACCTGCCATGGGTCGGCGAACGTCTGGATGCGGATTGGCGCGAGGGCAAACTGTTCAGCCTGCTGGAGCCTGGCCGGCTGCGTGCGGCGCTGACCACTGCCGGCAAATGGCTGTTGCAGGAGAGCGCGAACCTAGCGCTCAATATCCTGACCGTCGTGCTGGCGGTGGCGATGGCCGGATTGCTCTATTCGAACGGCGAAAAGGGTGCGGTAGTCGCGGAAAAACTGGCTCTGCGCATCGGCGGTGAAGCCGCCGTGCAGGCCTTGCGCACGGCAGCGAATACCGTGCGTGGCGTATCCCTGGGCGTCATCGGAACGGCGTTGATCCAGGCGCTGCTCTCCGGCATCGGCTTTGCCCTGGCGGGACTGACGGCCGCCCCAGCGCTGGGCCTCGTCTGTTTTCTGGCAGCACTCCTGCAGATCGGCACCGGTATCGTCTGGATACCTGTGGCGGCCTGGCTGGCCCACATCGATCAGAATGCCTGGGCGGTTTTCACCGTGGTCTGGGGTATCGCAATCAACCTGATGGATAATTTCATCAAGCCCTACTTCATCGGGCTGGCCAGCCCGCTGCCCTTCCTGCTGATCATGGTCGGCGTGGTCGGCGGGTTGCTGGCCTGGGGCTTCGTCGGTATTTTCCTGGGCACCACGCTGTTGGCGGTGGCCTACACGACATTCTTCGGCTGGCTGGAACGACCATCGGATGACTGAGCGGCGGTCAGGCGGGTGGGTCCGAGTGTCGGCTCCACCCTGAAATCCGCCGCGTCAGTCCTTCTGCTCAATCTTGACGTCCGCCAGCTCACGCAGGCGTTCGACGAAAGCGCCGAATTCCTGCTGGCCACCACTGCGCAGCAGGAACTGGCCAGCCGACTCCTGCTCTTTCAGGTCGCTTGCCGCTACCGGACCATCCTTCACCGACGGGATGGCGTAGACGAAAATGCTGCCATCGGCGAGTGCGACCTCGCCCGGTGTCACCACGCCGGGCGCGGGGCGTGCCGCCGTGAAGGCCGCCCGCACCAGCTCCGCCGGCAGCTGATCGTTGTCACGACGGATGAAACCGGCGTGGACAGCCGTGAGCCCCGAACTCTTGGCGGCCTCGTCAAGCGACTTGCCCTCGCGCAGTTGCTTGAGAAGCTGCTGCGACTGGGACTGGGCCAGCTTGCGCGCCGCCTCGTCACGCAGCCGGGCCAGAATTTCGTCCCTGACTTCGGCAAGGGGTTTGTCCGCGGCTGCCTGATGCTCCCTCACCCGCAGGACCACGGCCTTCTCGTTGCCCAGTTCCACCGGATCGCTGTTGCGACCGCCAAGCACATCTTCGCTGAAGGCCGCCTTGCGAATGGCCTCCTCGGTTGCCAGCCCCTCGCCCGCATCGCGCGTGAACAGACCGGTCTGCTGAACCTGCAAGCCGAGCTGTTGCGCAGCCTGCTCCAGACTGCCGGGATGCTCGAAGGTAATTTCGGCCAGCTTCTGGCCTTTCTCGTAGAAAGCCGTTTCGGCGCGATTGCGCTGGGTCGCCTGCCGCAATTCCTCGCGCACCTCATCGAAAGGCCTGATCCTGGCGGGCACCCATTCGGTCAGCTTGATGAGGTGATAACCGAACGATGTCTTGACCGGCGCCGAAACCTCGCCAGCCTTGAGGGCTTCGGCAGCCTTGGTGAAGGTTTCCTCCTGGGCGCCTGACTCCAGATAGCCGAGATCGCCGCCTTTCTTGCCGGAGACGGTATCGCTGGAGAGTTCCTGGGCCAGCTTGGCGAAATCCTCGCCCTGGACCAGCCGCTCGCGGACAGCATTGACCTTGTCCTGGGCACGCCTATCGGCAGCCTCGTCCGTCCCGTCCAGCGTGATCAGGATGTGGCTGATCTTGCGCCGCTCCGGAGTGCCATAGCCGGCTTTCTGTTCCTCATAGAGTTTCTGCAATTCCTCGTCGCCGACCTGGATATCCTTGGCCAGGTCATTCAGGCCGAGGGCAAGGTACTCGATCGATACACGCTCGGGACTGCGGAATTCCTGCCTGTGACGCTCAAAATAGGCGTTGATCTCCGCATCGGTGAACGCCTGCGCCACTGTGGGCAGCGCGATCTTGGCGTAGTCAAGTTGCCGCTCCTGTCCCTTGAGGCGCATCAAGGTCTCGAGTTCCCCCTTGGTGACGAACGCGCTGTCGGCGATCCCTCGCTGGAACTGCTCCGTGATCAAAGCGCGCCGGATCTGCGCGGCAAACTGTTCGGGACTCACGCCCTGCGCCGCCAGCATGACCTTGTACTTGTCCTTGTCGAACTTGCCGTCGGTGAGAAAGTACGGCAGGCTCTGGATGAAACCCCTGGCCTCGACATCGGAAACGACCAGGGCGCGCTGCTCCGCGCTCTGGGCGATGACTTCCTGGCTGATCAGGCGATCAAGCGCTTCGCGCCGCAGTTGCTTCTCGTCGAAATCGTCGATCCCGACCAGATTATTGAGGCTCTGCTCATAGGCGCGGGTTACCTCGCGGTCGAAGATCTCGCGGTCGCCAACGGTGGCCGCCGGCTTCTCCTTCCCCGTGTCGATGTAGTTCTGGATTCCCCACAGCGCGAAAGGAACGCCGATGACTATCAGTAACACCCAGGCAAAAATACCCTGCGCACGATCACGAATCGCTTGGAGCATATCGGTTAACCTTGCAACGAAATGTTGATGACCTCCTGACCGGGCTGCGAGGACACGGTCAGGATAACGGACAAAAAAAACCCCGCTTGTGAGCGGGGTTTCTGACTTAGTGGCGGAGCGGACGGGGCTCGAACCCGCGACCCCCGGCGTGACAGGCCGGTATTCTGACCAACTGAACTACCGCTCCGAAATGGTGGGTGCTGTAGGGATCGAACCTACGACCCTCGCCTTGTAAGGGCGATGCTCTCCCAGCTGAGCTAAGCACCCTAGAAAGACGACTAGTTTACAGCATCCTTCAGCGCTTTGCCAGCCTTGAATGAGGGAATTTTTGCAGCGGCGATGGTGATGGTCTCGCCGGACTGCGGATTACGACCCTGGCGGGCAGCGCGCTCCTTGATCTGAAACGAGCCGAAGCCAACCAGCGACACCGTATCGCCCTGCTTCAGGGCCTCGGTGATGGCATGCACCATGCCATCCAAGGCTCGGGTAGCATCCGCCTTGGTCAGGTCAGCCGCATCGGCGATCGCTTCAATCAATTCAGCCTTGTTCATAGTTCCCCCCAGGAGGTTTAAAAAATCGTTCCGGAGCCCCTAAGGCTCCACAGGTATCGAAAACGTTCGCCGTTGTCCGCAATAGCTTCCGCCGACAGCGGCCGGGCAATTTATCAGCCCGGGAAAACCCGTGTCAAGGCACGGATGGCGCGGGCTCCGCCGGTTTTCAGGACCGTCCCGAAGCCATGGCGGACCGGCAAAACCATCCGCGCCGCGCGCTCATGCTCAGTGCGCGACCACCGGCGTCTTCAAGCCCGTCGCCTTGCCGACAGCCGCTGCATCGGCAACTGGCGCGATCAGCGGCTCCGGCATGCGCTGCAGGGCGTAGGTCAGCACGTCATCGATCCAGCGTACCGGCACGATATTCAGGTTTTGCTTGATATTCTTGGGAATATCATTGAGGTCTCGCTCGTTTTCCTTGGGAATCAACACCGTGGTGATGCCGCCCCGGTGCGCGGCCAGCAGCTTTTCCTTGAGTCCCCCGATCGGCAGCACCTCGCCCCGCAGGGTGATTTCGCCAGTCATCGCCACGCTTGACCGTACCGGGATACCGGTCAGGGCCGAAACCAGAGCCGTGCACATGCCGATACCCGCGCTCGGCCCATCCTTGGGCGTGGCGCCTTCGGGGACATGGATGTGGACATCCTGCTTCTGGTAGAAGGCGGGATCGATGCCCAGCGATTCGGAACGCGCCCTCGCCACGGTAATGGCCGTCTGGATCGACTCCTGCATGACCTCGCCCAGCTTGCCGGTATAGGTCTGCTTGCCGGTTCCCGGCATGACGACCGCTTCGATGGTCAACAATTCGCCGCCCACTTCGGTCCAGGCGAGCCCCGTGACCTGGCCAACCTGATCGTTCTCCTCGGCCTGGCCATAGCGGAAACGGCGAACACCCAGGTAATCCTCCAGGTTACGCGGGGTGACATTGACGCGCTTGGCGGCCGGCTTCAGCAACAGGCCCTTGACCACCTTGCGGCAGATCTTGGCGATATCGCGTTCCAGGTTGCGGACGCCCGCTTCCCGCGTGTAGTAGCGGATGATGTCGCGCACGGCAGACTCGGTGATCTGGATCTCGCTGTCCTTGAGACCATTGTTCTTGATCTGCTTGGGAAGCAGATAACGCAGGGCGATGTTGATCTTCTCGTCCTCGGTGTAACCGGCCAGGCGGATCACCTCCATGCGGTCCAGCAATGGCGCGGGAATGTCCAGCGTATTGGCTGTCGCCACGAACATCACTTCGGACAGGTCGAAGTCAACCTCCAGATAGTGATCGTTGAAGGCATGGTTCTGCTCGGGATCCAGCACCTCCAGCAAGGCCGAAGCGGGATCGCCACGAAAGTCCATGGCCATCTTGTCGATCTCGTCGAGCATGAACATCGGATTGCGGGTCTTCACCTTGCTGAGGTTCTGCAGCACCTTGCCCGGCATAGAACCGATATAGGTCCGACGATGGCCGCGGATCTCGGCCTCGTCGCGGACACCGCCCAGCGCCATGCGCACATACTTGCGATTGGTGGCACGCGCGATCGACTGCCCGAGGGAGGTCTTGCCGACACCGGGCGGGCCGACCAGACAGAGGATCGGGCCCTTCAGCTTCTTCACCCGCTGCTGGACGGCCAGGTACTCGAGGATGCGCTCCTTCACCTTTTCCAGCCCGTAGTGTTCGGCCTCAAGAATTTTTTCCGCGTGGGCCAGATCATGGTTGACCTTGCTGCGCTTCTTCCATGGCATGCCGACCATCCAGTCGATGTAGTTCCGTACCACGGTGGCCTCGGCCGACATCGGCGACATCTGCCGGAGCTTGTTCAGTTCGGCCTCGGCCTTGGTCCTGGCCGCCTGGGGCATGCCGGCCTTGGCAACCTTGTCCGCCAGCTCGTCGAGCTCGCTCGGCGCATCGTCCATGTCGCCGAGTTCCTTCTGGATCGCCTTCATCTGCTCGTTCAGGTAGTACTCGCGCTGGTTCTTCTCCATCTGCTGCTTCACGCGGCCACGGATGCGCTTTTCCATCTCCAGCAGGTCGACCTCGCCCTCCATCAGGCTCATCAGACGCTCCAACCGCTCGGTGACGCGGGAGGCTTCCAGGATCGACTGCTTGTCCTCAATCTTGATGGTCATGTGTGCGGCGATAGTGTCCGCCAGGCGCACCGGGTCGTCGATGCCGGCCAGGGAATTGAGCACCTCCGGCGGAATACGCTTGTTCAGCTTGACGTACTGGTCGAAGGTACCGATGACGGTGCGCATCATGACGTCCATTTCCTGCTCATCGGTACCAACCTCGTCGGCCAGGGGCGAGGCCGAAGCCAGCAGGCAATTGTCGACGTCGTGGAAATGCTCGACCCGGCTGCGTTCGGCACCCTCGACCAGCACCTTGACGGTACCGTCGGGCAACTTCAGCAGCTGCAGGATGTTGGACAAGGTACCCACCCGATAGAGATCATCGAACCCCGGATCGTCGACCTCGGCCTCCTTCTGCGCCACCAGCAGGATCTGCTTGCCGTCGCGCATGGCATTGTCGAGCGCCAGAATCGATTTTTCGCGGCCCACGAAGAGAGGGATGACCATGTGTGGATAGACCACGACATCGCGTAGCGGCAGAACGGGAATCAATCGTTCCGCCTGGAGGGTTTTGGTCACTTGGTTGTCCATGTGCGTATCCCGGAATCTGGAAATCTGGTTGAGACAGGTTGAGGATATGGTTCGGGAATCGACCAATACAAGGTTTTTTGACACCTTGATGTAAAAAAACCCGCCGCAGCGGGTTTTCTCTCGGACAGATCAATCGGCGCTCAGTCGGCAGCCACCGCGCGCTGCTTGTCCTCGCTCTCGTAGATCAGCAGTGGGGTGGCCTCACCCCGGATCACGTTATCATCGATGACGACCTTGCGAATGCCCTCCGCGGACGGCAATTCGTACATGGTATCGAGCAACGTGTGCTCCAGGATGGTCCGCAGACCGCGGGCCCCCGTCTTGCGTTCCATGGCCTTACGGGCGATGACATGCAGGGCCTCATCGCGGATATCCAGTTCGCAGCCCTCCATTTCGAACAGCTTCCTGTACTGCTTGACCAGAGCGTTCTTGGGCTCGCTGAGGATGCGAACCAGCGCCTCCTCGCTCAGTTCCTCAAGCGTGGCCACCACGGGCAAACGGCCGACAAACTCCGGAATGAGGCCGTACTTGATCAGGTCCTCGGCCTCGACATCGGCCAGGATCTGACCGACATTGCGCGACTCATCCTTGCTTTTGACATCGGCTGAAAAACCGATCCCGCCCTTCTCGGAGCGGGCGCGGATCACCTTGTCCAGTCCGGCGAAGGCACCGCCGCAGATGAACAGGATATTGGCGGTATTGACCTGCAGGAATTCCTGCTGCGGATGCTTGCGCCCGCCCTGCGGCGGTACCGAGGCCACCGTGCCCTCGATCAGCTTGAGCAAGGCCTGTTGCACGCCCTCGCCCGACACGTCACGGGTAATGGAGGGGTTGTCCGACTTGCGCGAAATCTTGTCGATCTCGTCGATGTAGACGATGCCGGATTCGGCCTTCTCGACGTCGTAATCACACTTCTGCAGGATTTTCTGGATGATGTTCTCGACATCCTCGCCCACATAACCGGCTTCGGTCAGGGTCGTGGCATCGGCGATGGTGAACGGCACATCGAGCAACCGCGCCAGCGTCTCCGCCATCAGCGTCTTGCCGGAACCGGTCGGGCCGATCAGGAGGATGTTGCTCTTGGCCAGCTCGACGTCGTTCTTGCGGGCATTGCCCTGCACCCGCAGGCGCTTGTAATGGTTGTAGACGGCCACCGACAGGGTACGCTTGGCCTTCTCCTGGCCGATCACGTACTCATCGAGCACCTGCTTGATTTCCTTGGGTTTCGGAAGCTTGTCGGTACCGCTGCTGGCGGTTTCCTGCAACTCCTCGCGGATGATGTCGTTGCAGAGCTCCACGCATTCATCGCAGACGAAAACGGACGGGCCGGCAATTAGCTTGCGAACCTCGTGCTGGCTCTTGCCGCAGAAAGAGCAGTACAACAGCTTGCCGTTGTCCTTGCCTCGCTTGTCATCGCTCATGGAGCACCTCGTTGTGAAACTGGATGATTCCCGTGGGGAGCGGGCTGGCCGCCGGGGGCGCGGATCGATCAGGCAACCCGGCGCTCCAGCACCTTGTCGATCAGGCCGTAATTCACCGCATCAGGGCCGCTCATGAAATTGTCGCGGTCGGTATCGCCGGCGATCTTCTCGATGGGCTGCCCGGTATGGTGGGCGAGGATGCGATTCAGGCGATCGCGTACGGCGAGAATCTCCCGGGCATGGATGTCGATGTCGCTGGCCTGTCCCTGGAAACCGCCAAGCGGCTGATGAATCATCATCCGCGAGTGCGGCAGGCTGTAGCGCTTGCCAGGCGCGCCGCCGGCCAGCAGCAGCGCCCCCATGCTGGCCGCCTGGCCAATGCACAGGGTGCTGACATCCGGCTTGATGAATTGCATGGTGTCATAGATCGCGAGACCGGAGGTCACCACCCCGCCCGGGGAATTGATGTACAGGTGAATGTCCTTGTCCGGATTTTCCGATTCGAGGAACAACAGCTGGGCGATGACCAGATTGGCCATGTAGTCCTCGACCTGGCCAACCAGGAAGATGACGCGTTCCTTGAGCAGCCGGGAGTAAATGTCGAAGGCGCGTTCGCCCCGCGCCGATTGCTCGATGACGACCGGAACCAGCCCGGTGGCCAGCGTCTCCTCCGCGATCGACTTCTTGTCATGAAACATGCTGCGGTTCCTCTTGTGTATGGCGGATCAGACTTGTCCGGGCGCCAGATTACCACCCGTCGCGGCCAGCATGAGCGCCTGGAAGTCAATGGTCTCTTCCTGGGTCTTGCCCTTTTCCAGCACCAGATCGACGACCTGGTCCTCGACGGCCATGTTCTCGATCTCCCGCAGTCGCGACGGATCGGCGTAGTACCAGCGCACGACCTCGTCGGCATCCTCGTAGCTGGCCGCCAGATCCTCGACCGCGGCGCGTACCCGTGCCGGATCGACCTTGATGCCATGGGCATCGATGATCTTGCCGAGAATCAGGGCCAGCGCAACGCGGCGGCGCGCCAGCGGCTCCAGCTGGGATTTCAGGCCATCCTCGTCGAGCGCCTGCTTGTGCTTGCGGGCCGACTCCCGATAGGGCTTGATCAGATCGTTCAGTTCATCCTGCACCAGCACCGTGGGCAGCTGAATGGCATTCTTGTCGAACAGCTGGTCCATCACCGAGCCCTTGGTCCGGGATTTCAGTGCCCGGCGCATCTCGCGCTCCATATTGACGCGGATGTCGGCCTTGAAATCCTCCAGGATGCCGCTTTGGATACCGAAAGACTTGATGAAGTCGGCATCGACCTCCGGCAGTACGGACACCTCGACGCCCTTGACCGTGATCGAGAAATGCCCGGTCTTGCCTGCCAGTTTCTCACCCGGATACTCTGCGGGGAAGTCCAGCTCGAAGGCCAGCTCATCGCCCGTGCGAGTACCGATCAGCCTGTCTTCGAACCCCGGAATCATCTGCCCCGAACCCAGGATGACGGGGAAATCCTCGACCCGGCCATTGGTGAAGGATTCACCCTCGTGCGTGCCGTCGAAAGCGATGATCACCCGGTCGCCGCTGGCGGAGGGACGTTCGGCGGCCTGCCAGGTTTTCCGCTGTTCGCGCAGGCGCTGGATCATGCCGTCGACATCGTCCTCGCCGACGCTCGACACAAACCGCCTCGCCTCCAGGGTCTCCAGCGGCATCGGCACGAACTCCGGCAGGATTTCGAAGCTGGCCTCGTACTCCAGCCCCTCGCCCTCGTCGGCCTTGTTGGCCTGGATATGCGGTGCGCCGGCGGGATTCAGCTTTTCGCTGCGGACGGCATCGTAGAAGCTGGATTGGATGAGATCGGAGAGCACTTCCTCGCGGACCTGCTGGCCATAGCGTTTGCGCACCACCGTCGCCGGCACCTTGCCGGGACGGAAGCCGTCGATCTTGACCTTGCTTGAGAGGGACTGCAACCGGGATTCGACTTGCTGCCGGATCTTCTCCTCCGGCACGGTTACGGTCATTTTCCGGCTGAGTTCGGACGTCGCTTCAACAGACACTTGCATGTCGCAGTCACCTCAAGGATTGAAAAAATGGATGGAATATTCGGTACGGACCATCATGCGCCGCGCGACTTGCGCAAGCCCACGCCGCCGGCAGCGGAACACGGGGGTCGACAAGATGGCCTGCTGCGGGGGTCTGGTGCGAATGGGGAGACTCGAACTCCCACGGGTTGCCCCACTGGAACCTAAATCCAGCGCGTCTACCAGTTTCGCCACATTCGCCTGATGCGTCCCGACAGCTCCCCGGATGGGAGCCGTCGGTGGGATGGGATTGGGGTTCTGCCTGAGCGGGCAGGCCGATCGCGGTCCTGCAAAACATCGGGCTATTATAAAGCTAAGGATATTTTTTTCACGCCCTATCTCTCGGCCATCCCCGCCGGCGGACGCGGCCAGGCGACGGGGACTGTTGCCCAGCCGGCCAGCGCCGGGACATCAAGACCATGGAAACCGAAGGCGTCATCCAGTTCGAGCTTGACTTCCGACTCACCGCCCCACCGGCGGCACGGCTGATCAGGGAGCTGGAATCGTGGCGTCGCCTGTTGTTCCGGCTGGGGCTGACCGGACAGGATCCCAGCCGTTATGGTGGACTCGCCTATGGCAACGTGAGTCGGCGGCTTGCCGGGCGGCAATTTCTGGTCAGCGGCACCCAGACCGGCATGCTGGCCCGGCTGGAAACTCGACACTACTGCGTGGTGGAGCGCTGCGAGCCGGCCGACAACCGGATCGTTGCCCATGGCCCCATTCAGCCCTCTTCCGAGGCCATGACCCATGCCGCCGCCTACGCGGCATCGCCGACTATCGGCTGGGTGCTGCACGTACACTCGCCAGAGCTATGGGAACATGCCAACCGGCTGGGTCTCGCCATGACTGGGCCATCGCTGCCCTACGGCACCCCGGGCATGGCGGCAGCCGTAGGCAATCTGCTGGCCGCGAACCCTGCGCAGGTCATCGCGATGGGTGGCCATCGAGACGGGCTTATTGCCACCGGCGATACCATCGAGAATGCCGCACTACCGTTGCTGAAGCTCCTCGCCGCCGCGCTGTACCTGGCGTGATGGCGCCCCGGACAGGCCGCGGCAGCCATCGCATCCTATAATGCGTTGCACCCTCCACCCCCATGCCAAGCGGGAGACACTCATGACATTCAAGGCGAAGCTGGACACGATGCTTTCCTATCCGTTGCAGACCAGCCTGTTCGTAGCCCTGTACTCATTGCTGCTGTTCCTGCCACTGATTCGCCCCCCCATCGTCCTGAGCATCATCCTGGTGACGGCGCTGGTCTATCTGTCGATGTTCTTCGGCGCCCTGTTCTCACGGGATCGCTCTTCCGACTGAAGCGATGGGCAGAAGACACCACCCGGCCGCGAGAGGCCGCCGTCCGCCTACCGGAGCAACCGTGGCATCGGGTACACCCGCCGGTCTGCTCCGCCGGCTGGTGGCGCTGCTCTATGACTGGATTCTGCTGGTGGCGCTGCTCTTTCTGCTAACGGCAGGGCTGCTGGCCTTTCGGGGGGGCGCCGCCTTCGCCCCGCACGACCCCTTTTATCTGGCCAGCCTGCTGCTGACGGGCATTCTGTTCTTCGGCTGGTTCTGGATGCACGGCGGACAGACCCTCGGAATGCGCGCCTGGCGCCTGCAACTGGTAAGCCAGTCGGGTGACCGCCTGACCTGGTTGCAACTTGTCGCGAGATGCGGAACAGCCATGCTGGCCGCGGGATGCCTGGGCCTCGGCTACCTATGGATGCTGATCGACGGCGAGTCCTGTTGCTGGCAGGACCGGATTTCAGGAACGCGGGTCATCTTCCGGCCCGGCATGGGAAAAGGGGTATGAAGAGACCCGTCATACCCCCGGGGGGCACACCAATCAGGCCTCGTCGATGGTGGCTTTGTGGTTCTTCACTTCACCACGCTGGATGCGCACGTATTCCTCCAGCTGGCGAGTGGCGGCGGAAAAGGCATCCCGCAGGGCCACATAAATATCCTCATGAGCCTGCTTGTCATGATGGTCGCGACTGATCACGATATGTTTGTTGGGAACGTTGATATCGATCCGCACCTTGTAGAGATTGCCCTGGTGCTGATGATGATGCTCCGATTCGACCGCCACGCGGCAGCTGGTGATGTTGTGGCAGAACTGCTCAAGCTTGGCAGCCTTCTCGCGAATGCGGGTTTCCACCGCATCGGAGTGCGGAATGCCCCGGAATGTGATCTCTAGTGGTGATTGCATAGGTCCTTCCAAGTATGGGATGTGGCCGCCTGCCATGCCGAGTCCGATGTTCGAGGATGAGTTCGCCTGGACACCCCGGCTTGATATGGCTTCCCCGCCTCTTGCATGGCGTGTCCGACAGTCTTGAGTATTGATCGGCGGCACGCAGTCGTAAGGGGTGTGGCTACTCAACGGTTGCCGACGCACGCTTGCACGTCCGCAGACAACCGGAGTGGCGCGCATGATAAACAAGACGCTTGCCACGTGTCGAATCGAACGCGCGTGGCATGCTCGCCGCATGGACATGGCCGATTGCCATGGAACTCGATCCGGTCTGGCGCCATCCATACCGATCCCGGCAACACCGACGCCCCCCTGGAGAGACAACCATGACGCAAACCCACAATGACACCCTAGCCCCCGAAATCATCAAGCGACGCCTGCCGGAAGAGCTTCCGCACTGGTATTACGAGGACGGCTGGATCCGGCGGCGCTACCGCACCAGTGGCTGGAAGGGCACCCTGATGGTCGTCAACACCATTGGCCACCTCGCGGAGGCCGCCTGGCACCACCCGGACCTGACCGTCTCCTATGCCTTCGTGATCGTCAAGCTCAAAACCCACTCCGAAAAAGGCGTTACCGAAAAGGACTTCGCCCTGGCACGAAAAATCGAAGAGGTCATACAGTGGCAGGCTGCCCAGACCCACCCGGGCGTGCTGGAGGGCACGCCGGACGATCCCCGCTTCAAATACGTGAAGTACGATTGAGAGGCTTTGCCGGATCGCCCCGGACATCTCGGCGGCTCTGGGGCTTGACGCATGCCGCCAAGCCGAGGTGACACAGCCCCCGCCGCCCCCCGGGCAGGACGGGGCTCGATGTCCTGACCGATTCCGGCATTCCGGCCACCATCCCCGCC